>JACPYL010000019.1 GCA_016196065.1 Acidobacteriota bacterium
CGTAGGGATCGTCCTGGATGTTGCCTTCTTGGCTCAATTCCGGCCGTGGAGGCGCCGAACCGCTGCCGTCAGCTGCTTTGGTTCCAGCCGACCTTCGATGTATTCGTCAGCGAGTGCTACCACTTCTTTGCTAGCAGGCTGCGGAAAAAGTGCCCGGCAGTGCAACGGAGGGCGGTGTGAGATCGTCTAAGCAGGCATGCGCGGACACGACGAACAGCAAGAGAGCATGTACAGCTACATTTCCCCGGAGAAGCGAGTGCCATCCGATCATCCGTTACGTCGGCTGCGGGGGATGGTGGACACAGCGTTGAAGGAGATGTCGCCGCAGTTTGCGGAGATGTATTCGCACTACGGGCGCCCATCGATAGCACCGGAGAAGCTGTTGCGGGCGTTGCTGCTGCAGGTGCTCTACAGTGTGCGCAGCGAGCGGCTGCTGATGGAGCAGTTGGGCTATAACCTGCTGTTCCGCTGGTTCGTGGGGCTGAGCATGGACGACGCGGTGTGGGACGTGACGGTGTTCACCAAGAACCGGGAGCGGCTACTGGAAGGAGAGATCGCCGAAGCCTTTTTCGAGCAGGTGCTGGCGCAGGCGCGGGCGAAGGAGTTGTTGTCGGACGAGCACTTCACGGTGGACGGGACGCTGATTCAGGCCTGGGCGGGGCAGAAGAGTTTTCGGGCGAAGAAGAAGGGATCGCAGCGCGACATTCCGCCGGAGGACCCGGGGAATGCGACGGTGGATTTTCACGGGGAGAAGCGGAGCAACGACACGCACCAATCGACGACGGACCGGCAGGCACGGCTGTATAAGAAGTCAAAAGGGACGGAAGCGAAGCTGAGCTATCTGGGACACGTGCTGGCGGAGAACCGCAACGGGCTGGTCCTTCAGGCGCAAGTGACGATGGCGACCGGGACGGCGGAACGGGAAGCGGCGCTGGAGATGCTCGAAGCGCGGACCGGCGGGCGACGGGTGACGGTGGGAGGCGACAAAGGATATGACGTGCAGGAGTTCGTGGCCGATGTGCGCGATCTGGGGGTGACGCCGCACGTGGCGCAGAACCACCGCAAGCGGCGGAGCGCGATCGATGCGCGCACGACGCGGCATGTGGGTTACGAGATCAGTCAAAGGAAACGCAAGCGGGTGGAAGAAGTGTTTGGATGGCTGAAGACGGTCGGGTTGCTGCGGCAGACGCGCTACCGGGGAAGAGAACGGGTCGGCTGGATGTTTACGTTCGCCACGGCGGTCTACAATCTGGTGCGCATCCGGAACCTGACGGCGGAGGCGGCCTAAGCCGTCACACCGAGCGAGAAAATGAGCCGATCCGCACCGCTGCGGAGCCCAACAACTCTCCCGAGCGGAGAAAAAACAAGAAGAAAAATCATGATTCACTCAACTAAAAGGCAAAAACTAACTCATGCGGAGCTTTTTTCCGCAGCCTGTTAGGGGTGCCAGGAGTTTTGTCGCTTGTCGTAAGGCTGCCCCGTCGACCTTAAAGCTCTCTGGCACCGGCTCAGGTAGGTATTTTCCGTAGTACTTGCTGGCCTTCGCGAGTACAGCGTCCATCTTTTGTTTTACGCTGGCGTCTTTGAGTGGAGAAACAGAGTAGTCCTGTATCTCAAGCGATTCCTTGGAACCCTGGTGAGTCTGCTCATCGTAGAGCTTCGAGAGTAGAAGTTGCAGAAGGGCGGTGAACCTCTTGCTTTTGTCCACGATGCGATTATGAAGGCCATCTTCCAGTTGCTCAAAAACTTTCC
>JACPYL010000020.1 GCA_016196065.1 Acidobacteriota bacterium
CAGGCAGGCGTCGAGAAACACAAAGCGGAACGGCGTGAGGACCCTGTTGCCCAGCCAGGAAAAGTAATTACCGAGGTCGTCAGCCAAGTCAGTCGCGCAGACATACTGCCTAGTCATTGGTATAGGCTACACTTTCGGCTCCAAAGAATGACTTTACGAGCCGTCGATTTCCTTTGATCGTGGCCAAGTCGCTTTGCACCCGTTCTTTCAGCGACTCGTTCTTCCGGAGCGGCTTCTTACTCACGCCGTTGGTCTTCATGTAAGCCCAGACAAACTCGTCTGGATTCAGATCGGGCGCATAGGGTGGGAGAAAGTGGAGTTCTAACCTTCCCTCCATCTCCTTGATGAGGCTCTTGACAGCATTCGCCTTGTGCGCCGGATGCCCATCGACCACGAGATAGACTGGGCCCGAACGGCCCCGCATGAACTCGCGCAGAAACTGCGCGAAGAGTTGCGCGTTGAGGCGCTCCGTGTAGCTCTGACACCAGAACGCCCCGGAGGCTGTGACCGCACTGATGACATTGCGTACGTCCGCCCGAGCCTCGGCTCGGAATCCAAACCGGCTTCATCCAGGAAGAAGATGCTGGCCCCGTGTTTCCGCGCCTTTCGGCGTAGGCCTGGGTACACTTCCCCCACCCAGGCCTGCACCGCGGCCGGATCCCGCTCAGACGCACGCCGCAGCGGCTTCTGCGGGGTGATTTCCAACTGGGCCAACAGCTTGCCCACAGCGGTCAAACACAACGTCACGCTCATTCGCTTGGCAATGAGCTCCGCGACAATCTGCCGCGTCCAGAGTCCAAACTCGAACCCATACTGCCGCGGGTCCTTCCCGACGACCCAGCGCTTCACCTGTTGACGCTGTTTCTCGCTCAACTTGGGCTCGGGTCCCGCCGCGATCTTCTCCGCCAACGCCTCCCAGCCCTCCTCCTCGAACTTGCGCAACCAAGGGTAGATGCTAGTCCGGCACAAACCCATGGAATCCATGACGGCAGAGGGCGCCTCGGCATCCTCCACGACTCGCTTCACCGCCGTCACTCTAAGATGCTCAAGGGTCTTATGGTCCAGTGTACGTCCGTCAATGCTCATGGGCCTAAACAACAGCAAGACCTGTGCCAGTGTAGGCTATCCCAATGACCAGGCAGTAACGCGTGGTGAGATGGGCAAGAGGCGCCTTGAACTGCGCGTTGAGATGCTTGGAGCCTATCAGGACAGGGTCCTGGTCTTCCAATACTCTAACGTCGTCGCGCTGGATCTCGGTGTTAAGGGCGCCGAGCGGTCGGACTACCTCGAGTGGGTGTGTGACGAGTTTGATCTCGTGGGGCGGCGCCTCATCTCGCACGAGATCCAGTGGCATGACGGCAGCCTTTGGCGAATGGTTGCCGACAACGCAACTCTTCTCGTCCCGGACAAGCGGTAGGCTTCGGAAAGTGCCGGAAATTA
>JACPYL010000021.1 GCA_016196065.1 Acidobacteriota bacterium
CTCATGGGGGTCTCCTCTCGTCAGAATGGGACGGAAGGACTATACACTAAATGAATACATTAAACAAGCCCATTACTCGGACAGGCTCCTAGAGGCACTGTCGGCGTGACCTGTTTTTTTGATATGTAGACAAAATTAAGATATAAAGTGAGTCGTTCTCACAAGGAGGAGGGCGACATGGAGGAGAAGAAGGTACGGCGGATTTTCACTCCCGAACAGAAGTTTGAGATTTTAAAAGACATCGAGCGGTGCGCGACGATTAAAGAGGGATTGGAGAAGCACCAGATACATTATTCGATGTATGGGAAATGGAAGCGGCAGTTGGCCGTGGGCGTTCGGGCGTCGCTTCGGAACAGCAAGCCCCTGAAATCCCCGGACACCAAGCGATTGGAGGCGGAGAACCGGAAGCTCAAAGAGGTGGTGCTGAACCAATCCCTGGTCATCAGCGAGTTAAAAAAAGAGATGAGCTTGGATTGAGGGAGGCGGGGCGATTGATGGAAACCCAAAAGGATGCGGTCATGGCACTGGTGGAGGCGCACCGGCAGGCGGGGCGAGCGGTGGGTGAGGTGCTGGCGGGCCTGGGGATTGCGCGGTCGACCTATTACCGATGGAAGCGGGGTGCGAATCGACGCCCGGCTCCGAGCCGGCGGACGTATCCGTTGACGCCGGAGGAATGCGGAATGATCGACGAGGTGAAGACGGCCCATCCGGAGTACCGGCATCGGAGGATTCAAGGGGTGCTGCAAGGCTGGGGGACGTATCTGTCGGCCTCGGCGATCTACGGGTATTTAAAGCATCGGGGACAGGTGGAGCCGTATGATCGTCGGTCGGCGCCGTGGGACAGTCCCCGGTATGAGGCCTGGCAAAAACATCTCCTCTGGGGGAGTGACTGGACGCGGCTGTCGATCGCTCATCTGCGTTGGTACCTGCTGACGGTGATCGATTTCTTTTCCCGATGCGTGGTGGCGTGGGATCTGGTTCCGAGTGTGAATGCGGGCCATGTGAAGGCGATCTATCGGGCGGCGTTGGCGGCGGAAGGGATCCCCTCATCGGCAGAGCGGAAGCCGGAGTTGCGGGTGGATCGTGGCTCGCCGAACACCGCACGAGTCACCCGGGAGTTCTTTGAGATTCTGGGTGCAGAGCTGTCGTTTGCCCGGGTGCGACGGCCGACCGATAACGCCATCACCGAGCGGTTCTATGGCACCGTCAAACAGGAAGAGATCTACCTGGTGGGGAATTATCCGGATGAGCGATCAGCGCGAGAGGAGATTGGCCGGTACATCGCCCATTACAACACCCAGCGGCCGCACCAAGCACTTTTCAATTTCACGCCGGCCTACGTGCATCAGGTGAACAATAAAACGGCCCTGGTAAACGAACTGGAGGGGATGAAAAAGGCAACGAGAGAAAAACGGAAAGACTACTGGATCAACCTGGAAAAAAGTGACTCACTAAACTCTCTGATTTTGTCTCATTAAGAAAAAACTGGACACAAGAAAGCAAAGCTCGCACTCGCGACAGACCTTGGCCAGAAGGACAGGGAAATTGCCAACCTTCAGGAAGTTCTGAAGAGCAGAGACGAAAAGCTCGCGGACGCGCAGAAAGCTCAAACCGACCTTCTCCGAAAACAGCGAGAGCTAGATGATGCCAAGCGGGAGCTTGAGCTGACGGTTGAGAAACGAGTACAGGCGGGGCTTGCCAACACCCGTGAGCAGGCGAAGAAGGAAGCAGAGGACGCACTAAAACTCAAAGTGATGGAGAAGGAGCAAACCATCGCCTCCATGCAGAAACAGATCGAGGAGCTCAAGCGCAAGGCCGAACAGGGATCACAGCAACTCCAAGGGGAAGTGCAAGAGCTTGAACTCGAAGCGTTGTTGAGCGCGAAGTTCCCACGTGACACGATTCAACCAGTCCCGAAGGGTGAGCACGGTGGCGATGTACTGCACATCGTTTTCGGCCCCTCTGGCCAACCCTGCGGCACGATACTCTGGGAATCGAAGCG
Organism: Acidobacteriota bacterium; assembly: GCA_016196065.1. Lineage (NCBI taxonomy): Bacteria > Pseudomonadati > Acidobacteriota > Acidobacteriota bacterium. The sequence continues at coordinate 2,003 of JACPYL010000021.1, forward strand.
AACCAAGAACTGGAGCGACGGTTGGCTGACAAAGCTGCGTGGCGACCAGCGATCGTCAAAGGCAGAGGTTGCCGTCATAGTGAGCCAAACCCTTCCCAAGGGTATGGAGACATTTGGTTTGATTGACCAGGTCTGGATAACGGATCCCAGATCAGTGGTTCCCGTGGCTGTGGCACTTCGCCAAATGTTGGTGGAAGTCGCTTCAGCGCGTCAGGCGTCTGAGGGACAGCAAACCAAGACCGAGATGATTTACCAGTATTTGACAGGCCCACGATTTCGCCAACGCGTGCAGGCCATAGTGGAGGCCTTCTCTTCAATGCAGGAAGACCTCGCTAAGGAGAAAAAGGCCATCACGAAGCAATGGGCA
>JACPYL010000022.1 GCA_016196065.1 Acidobacteriota bacterium
GCAGGAACGACGAAGTACGGCTTGGTGGTCATTTACGATCGCGCCGTCATTCCCGGAACCTTCAAAGCGGAATTGAACGGAAGGGATGTGGGCGCCAGCTTCAAGCCTGTCCCTGGGGGGGCGGAGTCGGTTGGGATTCCTCTGGATCGCGGGAGAAACGTGCTGGTCCTTTCGATCGAGGGGCAGATCGGAGACCGCGTGGCGCGAGACACGGATCGGCTCGTGTTTGTCGTGCCATGAGTCACTCCTGCGGGCATCATGCGCTTGACGAAAAGACGATGGCCGAAAGGGGGCGGGACGCCCTGGAGCGGGACGCCGCGGCCGTCCGGTACGTGAACGGCCGGCGGGAGGAGTCTGATGGCTTCGGTTTCTCGGACCGCGAGGACGCCGGTCAGCTTACGCCCGTCCGGAATGCCCGACAAGGAAGGATCGACCCATACCGTGCGGCGAAGCGGCCTAGTTTCGTGCGACTCCATCCGTGCGATTTTCGGATCATGAAGGTAAAGAGCGGGGCGAGGCAAGGAAAGGTGGTTCATTCGGCCGGAATGGAGGTTGCCCGATGAACCGCGGACGAGCCAAGGCCGCGCTTTGGGTTCTTCTTGCGGGCTGCCTTTTGGGGGAGTTGCAGACCGCCCACGGCTCGACGAATTCTTTCCTGGGACTCTTCCGGTACGATCTTCAGTTCGTGGGCTCCGAAGTGCGCGGCGATTGGGTGGCCATGGAGAGCGCCCATGCCTACTACCGCGATCCTTTCGTCTCCGGCGAGACGATTATCCGGGACGCGACCGATGGAGAGGCCTGGGAAGCTGTGCTGACAAAAGCGGATGGGACGGCCATCCGTTGGAATCCGATTCGTTTCTTTGCGGACTATGATGGCCGTTCGAACTGCTTTGTGTCGCCCGCGTGGACGGAATGCGGAACGACCGTTCAATGGGTTCAGTGGTACGCGAAATCCCAGTGCCAGGCACCCGGAACATGGAGATGGGAGTTCCTGAACAACGGTCAGGCGTTTCAGGCGGTGGACTTCACCGTTCTTCCGCAGATTCCGCTTGGAAGGGTCCCTGCTTACGATCAGGGAGACTATTCGGACCCTGGCAACCCGGACCATGCCTACGATGCGATCTGCCGGACCGGGACTCAGCGGAACGTCTACCGATGCGATGGGCGGCCCGGAGAGGTTAGATGGACGATCGCGGGCAAGGGATGTTACCTCACGGACGCCGCGATGATCCTGAGCTACCATGGCGTGGACGTGGAGCGGCTTGGATGACGCTGAACGCTACATTTGCACGTATGGTCCCCAGATGCTGGGTGTAAAGCCGGATGCGAGAGGCCGCCCGGGCCACTGGATTACGGCCACGGGGCGCGATGAGGAGAGGAGCACGTACCTGATCAACGATCCGAATGGCGGAAGTGCGACGACCCTGGCGGATGGATATGGAAACAGCTTCAGAGGAACGCGAACTTTCGGGCGGCCGTCTCAGGCTTACACAGATATTTCTGGATTGACAATCAGATTCCATTCGCCCGGTGAGCTCCTGCTGACAGATCCGCAAGGGAGTCGTGTGGGGTACGATCCCGTTCAGCAACTGGAATATAACGAAATCCCCGATGCGTACTATGAGGGTATTCACTTGGCGGATGCAGAGAGCGGGGATCCCGGTCCCTTGACAATGGACCTCTTTGTTCCCAAGCCGCTCGCGGGCGATTATAAGCTGGAGGTATTTGGTACGGGTGATGGGACCTATGCACTCGAAGTGCACGCTTACGACCCTGAGCTGAATCCTTCTATCCATGAATTCATAGACGTTGCCATATCGCCGGGAACGCTCCATACGTACGCCTTCCGATACTCCAAGCAGGTTGGCGTGGGGCTTGAGTTTGGCGCCGTTGTCGGCAATTTCGATGGCAAGGGGCAACGGCCGGCTGATGTGAACAAGTTCCTGTCGTACGTCGTGCCGACGGAGGGAACCACGACGCTGACAGCAGGAACGACGAAGTACGGCTTGGTGGTCATTTACGATCGCGCCGTCATTCCCGGAACCTTCAAAGCGGAATTGAACGGAAGGGATGTGGGCGCCAGCTTCAAGCCTGTCCCTGGGGGGGCGGAGTCGGTTGGGATTCCT
>JACPYL010000023.1 GCA_016196065.1 Acidobacteriota bacterium
GGCATGTGGATCACGCTGACGCGGCAGCCGCGCTGGACCGACCAGCCGCTGCACCCGGAGCAGCGCATTTCCCTCGAGCAGGCCATCCGGCTATACACCATCAATAACGCGTACCTGACCTTTGAGGAGAAGGAGAAGGGCTCGCTCGAGACGGGCAAGCTGGCGGACTTGATTGTTCTCGATCGCGATATTTTGACTTGCGGCGTGGACGAGGTGAGGACTACTCAGGTGGAGCGGACGTACCTGGGGGGCAAGCTGGTGTACGAACGGCATTGAGATCTGGAATTTCCACCGCAGAGGCGCAGAGAAGGCAAAGAACCGAGAGGAAACAATTGGTTTTCTCCGCGCCTCTGCGCCTTCTATGAGAAGGCCGGTCTGTGTCAAGCATTAAATTATTGCCTGCCGAACCTCCACTCGATCGCCGAAGGCCGACCAACGGGAGGCGCCAGCAGCTTGGCGAAGCAAGAGACAGAGCTCCCATTTCCTCTTATCAGCGAGATTTTTCTTTGGGCGGGGAGGGGGCCGCTGTCAAGACCGCGCCCGGTTTTGGCGCGCCGAAGGGAAGTCTTGACTGCGGCCCCCTCCCCGCCCAGAATCGCAGAAGGGGGAATGGGAGCGGACCCATACGGCCGCCGCGCCGGTTCGGGATCCTGTTGGTCGCTTCTCCGCATAGGTAATTTCCGGCTGGCCGTCGTTTGCCTCTCGCCCCGCTTCTATCCGCACTGATTCGGGCCCGCTGGCCCGCTGCAAGATGGGGTCCCTCGTTTTGGTGGGGCGCTGCTATCTCAGCGACGATCTCGTGGACCAAGACGCAGAACGCAGTCAGCCCCATGGCGACGGTTGTGCTTCACTTCGGTACCAGCCAGTTGCCCCCTTTCCCCATTCCACCATTCTTTCCTATTACCGATTTGTTTCCCATCAGCCTGTTCTGTTCCGATGGACCGGCGTGGCTTTCTTCCCCTTGCTTACTTTGCCAAGATGGCGTCGGCCTCGTTTTTTGGTGGGGCGCTGCTATCTCAGCGACGATCTCGTTGGACCAAGACGCCGAACGCAGTCAGCCCCATAGCGAACGCTTGTGCTTCACTTCGGTGCTTGCCCGTTGCCCCCTTTCTCCACTCCACCATTCTTTCCCGTTACACGATTCGTTCCCATTGGCTGTTTTGCTCCCATCGATCTGGGTTGTTTTTCCTCCTCTCTCTTTATGCAGCCTGCGCAGCCTTCTTGCCATTCCGCAGCGGTTCGTAAACTTCCCCCGTCACCCACAACCGATGCAACAACACCGACAGCTTTCGCGCTACCGCGATCACCGCTCGCTTCTTGGCATTCTTCGCCCCGCGCTCGCAAATCCGTAACCCGTACCGCCGCAGATCGCTGTCTCTTCCGTGCGGACCCAATATGTAATGCGCACAGTTCACCAGCGTTTTTCGCAGATACTCGTCTCCCGCTTTCGTGATCCCCAACTGCGGCTTGCTCTCCCCCGACTCCTGTTTCTTCGGCCGCATCCCCAGAAAGCATCCCACCATCCGGCTCTTCGCAAACCGCTCCGGGTCACCGATCGTCAGCATGTACGACAGCGCCGTGTGCACTCCTACCCCATCCACCTGCGCTAACAGCCAGTACTTCGGATACCGCTCGCGCGCTATGTGTTCTTCCATCTGATCGTAGTAGTGAACCTGCTCGTTGAGATGATCGATCATCTCCAAAAGCGGCGCCACCGCACCCCGGATGACGGCCGGTATCTGCTCCGCCAACTTGGCCGTAAACGCCTCCACCGAACACTTCTGCAGCCGCTCTCCGAACGCTTTGCTGATCCCGCGGATCGTATTGATCAGTTGCGTCCGGCTCTCCACCAGCGTTTCTCGCGCCCGTATCCAGCTCAGATCCGCTTGCAACGCCTGGCTGCGGTGCTCGATCGGATGCAGCAGCCGCGGCTTGAAATGCACCAGCTCCGCCAGTTTGTACGCATCCCCGGGATCGTCCTTGGCGTCACTTTCAGAGATGTACGGCACTTTGCGCGTGTTCGATACGTACACCCGGTGTCCACACTTCTCGATCACTTCGGCCACCCATTGCGACTGCCCTCCCGCTTCCACCGCTACCTGGCTGCGCCCTATCGTTAGGAAATACGCGACCAAGTCCGCCGGCTTCATGCGCAGCCGAAACTGTTCGTGCACCTCGCCTGCCGGATTCATCACACACACGTCGCAATTCTTGTCGCCCAAATCGATGCCGATATGAAAGGCAAACGCCCCTTTCTCCTGGTCCTGCCCACTGCTCTTATGCGCTCTCTGTTGGTTGCTGCTATTCTTTTTCATAGCCGGTCTCCTTTTTGCACTTCGAGTGCGTACCTCATTGGGAGCTTAACGCATCCCGCCTAGGAGACCGGCCTTCTCATTCCATCTCGGCGGTGAGGTCTTTCGGTGGCGCGACGGATTAGCGGCGGTACAATAAATCCACCGGAGGAACACCCTCATGAACAACACGCGACGCGACTTTTTCCGGCTGGCTGCTGTGCCGGTTGCCTGGCGCGCGTTTGAAACCGCGCTGCAGGCTGCGGCGCCGCGCCTTCCGGATGGCGCCAACGAGAGTTACTGGCAGATGGTGAGGCGCCAATATCCGCTGGAAGACGGTCTCCTCTATCTGAACGCGGCCAACGTTTGTCCGGCTTCGCGGTTGGTGCTCGACCGGCACCTGGAATATCTGCGCGATTTCCACGCCAACCCGTCGTTCCAGAATCGCGACAAGTATGTGGCCATGCGGGAATCGTTGCGCGACAAGCTCGGCCGCATGCTGCGCGTCTCGCCAGACGAGATCGCCCTCACGCGCAATACCAGCGAAGGCAGCAACGTCATTGTCAAGGGCGTGGATCTGAAGCCGGGGGACGAGGTGCTGATCACCGATCACAACCATCCCTCCAACAACGATTCGTGGCGCGTACGCGCGCAGCGGGACGGTTTTGTGGTGAAATCGCTCCCCGTCGCCATTCCGGCGCCCGGCGTGGAGAAGATTCTGGCTGATTTTGAGAGCGCCATCACTTCGCGCACGCGCGTCATCGCCATCACCCACGTCACCAGCACCA
>JACPYL010000024.1 GCA_016196065.1 Acidobacteriota bacterium
GCCTGGAGTTTCTACATTTTCTCAAGCGTCGGCAGCCTGAACGAGAGCCGGATCCGTGATTGTGAACCCGAACGGGGCGAGCAATTCCGGCTGCTGTGTCATTTCCTTGCGCAGAAGCGTGATGAGATCCAAACAAGAGGGCCGGCGAGCCTTGCGGCGCCACTTGGGGAGTTCGGCATATGCCTTTCCACGCTCAGCGCCGAAGGCCTGCAGCGAAGCCAGCAGCACAGCACTATAGGAAGCCACCGCCAGGACCGGTTGTTTGGGCACAGAAGTAGCGTTCCATAGCTGCGCTTGCCCGACCCCCAGGGTGTCCTTCTCTTCGCGGTGATTGACCTCGATCTGCCAGCGATCGAAATAGATTTGCAGCAACTGCTTGAGAGAACTGTGCAGGTCGCTGGTCAACAGGTACGCCGGTTGGCGATAGTACAACTTTTTGCTCTTACTCTTGCGATACGGAGTGGGTGCAATGACAATGAGGCGAAGCGGGAGCCGTCCGGCGCCACCCTGCCAGTACACACCGACAACCTCTTTATAGCGGACCTTGCGCCGTTTGCCGCCATAGAAGATTTTGGTGGTCTTCCAGTCGCGACTGTCGTCTTGGCGCACTTCTTCGGGGGTAAACTTCTCTTCCCCATAAAACCGGCGCGAACCGTCAGTGGCGGGAAGACATAGTTTGGCGTCTTTGCGGGCCCGGACCAGGAGCACAGAACGTTCTGGAATGTCTCGAAAGCAGGTGCGATTGCAAAAACTGCCATCGCCAGCCAACACCAGGATCTTGTCGCCGCCTCCGGCCTGATCCATCTCCTGCCGTAGTTGTTTACCCATCTCAACAAAGCTGCGCGAAAGGTTATGCTGTTTCGCAGCGTCCCGATACTGTTTCTTCATCTCCTCGGTAGCTTTCCTGCCCGGTCGCTTGACACGCGAGACCTCCTCAAAGCGAACCGGCACGGCGCGCGCGCCGACTGCCGAATTGCGGTGCAGCGGCAGCAGGAGCGAAGCCTGTAGAAAGCGCAACCCCAACAACAGATTCATATGGAAGGGCGGTGACAACGGATCGCGTTGATAGAACGCTTGCGGGATGCAGCGTCCGGTCTTGCGCAAGCGGGTATCGTCGAGAGCCACGCCAACCAGGCGTTGCGGGCAATGAGTCAAGGCGCGTTTCAGGATGGGGCGGAACAATTCCTGCGGCTCCCACTGGCAGCGCGAGTGAAGGAAATACTCCGCGCTCCAACTGCGGTTCTGGCCGCCGTTGGTCCAAATGATGCGAGTGAGGCAGCGCCGCCCCAGGCAGACCAGTGATCCCAGGGCTTGGCGCACGCCACGGACAAAGGTGCGCTGTTGGGGAAAGACGTCACGCCAGTCCTGAACAATGGAGAGGAATTCGGCGAGGAGGCTCATCGCGCCTCCGGCCGGAGGGAGAAGGTATTCTTCTCGGGGCGCAGGAAGCGATCGCCGCGGGCCACCTTTTTGGTGAGCGAGGAGACGAGGCTTTCGCGATCGATGGTCACGCCGAACTGGGTTTGGATGCGGTCCAGGATGTCGGAGACATGGAGAGGGGAGCGGGCTTTCTTGAGTATGTCGAAGGCCATATCCACTTGTGACAGACCTTTACGGGGGCGTGGCTCTGGGGGAGAGGGGTTGTCATGGCGGAGGCGGCGGACGGCACGGAGCTGGGCGTCGAGAGAAGCTTCAAACACACCGAGGATGAGATCTTTAGTGTCATCGTTCATGGGGGTCTCCTGAGCATAGAGGCTCAGGACCAGGATGGCATAGTCAGGTCGGTCTGTCAATACAATAATGAACCGACCGACTCATTTTCGAAAGCGTCACGGCTCAGCCATGAGGAGGGGATAAAACAAATTGGCTCGAAAATGTAGAAACTCCAGTCGCAGGTCAGAGACCTGCGCTACGGTTGCGGATCGACCATGCCGGGGAATCAGGCAACAAGCGGCAGATCAAGTCACCCTCCAACCGCTACAATGTGGAACATGTCCGTGAGCCCCCACGCCGGCAAGCCGCCGCTGCCTTCCATGATCCCCAACGTCCCGCGCATTGTCTCCGCCTATTACACCGGCAAGCCCGATGCATCCGTTCGCGAGCAGCGCGTTTCCTTCGGTACGTCCGGCCATCGGGGAGCTTCACTGCTCAACAGCTTCAACGAAGCACACATCCTGGCAGTAACGGAAGCCATTTGCCGCTACCGCAAAACCCAGGGCGCCACCGGCCCACTCTATCTCGGCGCGGACACGCACGCACTCAGCGAACCGGCATCGGTGAGCGCGCTCGAAGTCCTGGCCGCGCACGGAGTCGATGTCTGCATTGATCAGGACCTGGGCTTCACCCCCACGCCAGTCATCTCCCGCGCCATCCTTGCCTACAACCAGAACCGCACTACCGGTCTCGCCGACGGCATTGTCATTACACCTTCGCACAATCCCCCCGAAGACGGTGGTATCAAGTACAATCCTCCACACGGCGGTCCCGCCGGCACGGACATTACCAAGACCGTGGAAGAGCAGGCCAACGTGTTTCTCGCCGACGGACTCGAAGGCGTCTCCCGCATCCCCTATTCCCAGGCACTGCGCGCCGCAACCACTCATCGTTTCGATTACATTTCCTCCTATGTCAACGAACTGGGCTCCGTGCTGGACCTGGACGCCA
>JACPYL010000026.1 GCA_016196065.1 Acidobacteriota bacterium
ACGATGGCGATGAGCGTGACCGGCGGACTGGCGGTCAGCGAAGGGAAGTTGCGGCAAATTGGGGTTGGACGTGCGCCCAGACCCTGGCCTATGCCAACCAGCATCGGCCGTGGCCGTGTACCAGACGCTGTTCGAGCAACTGGTGGTGATCTGCCAGGCCGAGGCGATGGAGAAGAGGCGGGAGTTCCGCTTCTCACAGTGGTTACCAGGTCCTCCTGTCGAACTCCAATCGGATTCCACGAAGGCAGGCTGAAATCGGAAGAATCCCTGTAAGCGCTTGAAACTATGGAGACAAATCGACGCGACCGGCGACGGATTCGAAGTCAAACAGGTCCCTGCTCGCCCCGTCTGTACACCCGTTCCAAGTAGCAGTTGTTACCTGCACGGGTGTCCGTGCAGACAATAACTCAACACGGGCCGAGTCTCTGAGTGCCGGAACGTGGGCCGGTGCTTAATAGCGACTCGGTGACGGTTCCGCCGGCTTGGGGCACCTTGGGCGGAACAGGATAACTTCCGAGTGGGCCGTGAAGGGGACTTCCGCCGGCACGTCTTTCTTCTTGGCTCTAGAGCCGCACCGGGCCCTTGCAAATTCCGATGGTGACAGCTTCGGTGCGGCTGGAAGCGCCCAGCCTGGCGAGAATCGAGGTCACGTGGAACTTTTGTGGAACTTCACGGTGTGTTCCGAGATTCCCAGTTCCACGCGATGATTTTGTTCGCGGACGCTTTAATACGATGTAAGAAGCAATCATGCGGCCGATCGTGGGTGTGAGATCGAGCGCGATCCAAGCCGTGATCCGGCCGTCCTGAGGCTCCTGAAATTGCCATGCTTACTTTGCCGATCTACTGTGATGCAGACAGAGAGCGACCAGATCGGAGATGTTCGCCTCGCCCACGCACATGACCGTATCCGCGCCGCCCCAATAAATCTTCACCGTTCCATCGGACTCTGCGACGGCGCCACAGGTAAAGACCACGTTGTGGACATATCCGGTTATTTCCCAGGGGTCTTCCGGTTGCAGGATCCAAGAGTCGCTCACCCCTACGACCTTCGCCGGGTTCTGGAGGTCATGAAGAGCAACGCCCAAGCGATAGACCGATCCGTCCATGGTTTTGAACACGCCGTGATAGATGGAAAGCCACCCCTGGTCCGTTTTGATCGGCGGCGCGCCGGGACCGACCTTCATTTCATCCCAGTGATATGGTTCGGGCCTCATGATGAGCTGGGACTCGCCCCAAAAACGTAGATCCGGAGAATAGGAAATCCAGATTGACCAAGGAGCGATTTCCGAATGGGGACGGTCAAGCCGGGCATAGAGGCCGTCAACCTTTTCGGGGAAGATCACCACATTCCGATGGTCCGCCTGCGTGATAAGAGAGACCCTTTCGACCTGATTGAAGTCCCTCGTCTTGGCGAGGGCGACCCGGACTCCATTTCGCGAGTAAGCGCTGTAGGTGATGATGTACTCCCCTTCCAGCCGGGTCACGCGTGGATCCTCGACGCCGAACTCTTCATAGGGCGCAAAAGGGTTTTCCCGCGCAGGAGTCAGAAAGGGCTCTGGATCGGCGGTGAACTGGAATCCGTCGGGGCTGCGTGCCAAACCAATGATGGACCGTCCCGTGCGCAGATGAGAGCGAAAAAGCATGACGTACTCGTCCCCGTGCTTCACCACCGCCGCGTTGTGAACGGTTTCCACTGAGTAGGGGATCGCCGCCCTGGTGAGGATGGGGTTGCCGCGGTATCGTCTGACAATGTCCGGCTTCATGGGCGCCTCGTCGCTTCGAGATCAAGAATCGTCCGGTAAACCCGCTCGTAGGACTCCACCATCGCTTCGATAGAGAAGCATTGCCGGACCCGTTGGCGGCAGACACTGCGATCGATCTCCGAGAGACGCTGCAGGTCCTGCACGGCTTCGTGGACGTTGTTGACCAGGAAACCCGTTTGCCCGTCTTTGATCACCTCACGGCAGGAGCCGAGGTCCATGGCGATGACGGGCACGCCAGCGGCATTGGCTTCTGCCAGGACAAGTCCGAATCGCTCCGGGATAGTGTTCAGGTGCAGTAGAGCTCGGGCACGCGCGAACAACTCATTCTTGGCCGGCACGTCCACCGGCCCGATGTAGCGGATCGTCTGATCAAGGTGGGGCTCCACCTGCTTTCGGAAGTATGTCTGATCTTGGATAATGCCCGCGATGAGCAGCGGCAACCCGCTCAGGCGAGCAACCTCGATCGCCAGATGGACACCCTTGTCAGGGTGAATCCGGCCGAGGAAGATCAGGTGATCACCGCCAAGTTTCTGGAGCGGGTACAACGAGAGGTCGATTCCGTTATAGACCGTCGCCAGGTAATTCAGCCCTGGCGCGCGATCAGAGTTGCTGATGGAGACAAAATATCCGCTACGATACTTCTCATAGACGGGCATGATTCTGGGCGACGAGAATCCGTGGATGGTAGTGAGGACCGGCGTCTTCACCAGCCGAGTGTAGGACAGCGCCATGAAGTCGTAGTGGCTGTGGATGAGGTCAAACTCAGCAGCGTGCTCGAACAGTTCGGAGATGTGAAGGTATTCGGCGACTTTGGGATCGATGGCGGGATCCTCTTCATACCCCCGGTCTACCACGGCATGCAGGTGAGCGCGGGTCACAGAATCCCGGCTGGCGAACAAGGTCACATCCCAGCCACGGGAGACCAGTCCTTCGGTGATGTTGCTGGCGACCGTCTCCCACGCGCCGTAGCGCCGGGGAGGTGTTCGCCACGCGACGGGCGACAGGACAGCCACTCTTTTGTTGGGGATGGTCATGCTGGTAAACGGTCTTCCTAATTCATGGCAGCCAGCACCTCAGCAAGTGGGACGGTTGCGATACCCGTGGCGTGATCGGCCAGACCATAGGGAATGATCAGTTCGCCGTTGTGGAGCAGAGCGCCGCAGGTATAAACGACATTGGGCACGTAGCCTTCACGCTCGTTCTGGTTAGGCTTGAGCAAGGGTTCGCGGAGTCGTCCAATCACTTTGGCGGGATCATCGCGATCGAGGAGGAACGCGCCGATGCAGTACTTTCGCATAGGGCCGACACCGTGGCTGAGGACCAACCATCCGGCATCGGTCTCGATAGGAGATCCGCAGTTCCCGAGCTGGACCAATTCCCAGGGAAAAGTAGGTTTGAGAAGCACCCTGCGCTCATTCCAGAAGTGGACGTTGTCGGAAAACATCAGGTAGATGTTCTCGTTGTCCTGGCGGGACAGCATTGCATAGAGGCCGCCGATCTTCCGGGGGAAGATGGCCATGCCTTTGTTTTCGGCGGCCGGACCATTCAAGGTTATGAATCGAAACAGGAGGAAGTCAGAAGTCTCCACCAGTTCCGGCACCACGATCTTGCCATCGAAGGCGGTGAAGGTCGCGTAGTAGATGTGGGTGCCGTCGTCGTTCTTGAAACAAACGAAGCGGGCGTCCTCGATGCCGTTGCGTTGGGAGGGCGTGGCCGGGAAGATAATACGTTCGGACATCTGCTGTTCGGGCTGGAACTGAACTTCGTAGTTGGACCGGGCCAGCATCCAAATCCCCTGGGCGGCGTTCTGATCTTCCTGTGTCATTCCATCCGGCAGGCGGAACTGTTCGGCTTTGAGACCGGCGCGAAGCTCTTCCAGTGCGAACGACTCCCCGAGTTTGTTCATGACCCGGCGCGTGAATTCGCCGGTCAATCCCAGTTCAGAGAGTTTTCGCCCGAACAGCGCCTTCTCGTACTGGGGGTTTGGGATCTGGCGCGGCTCGGTGAGGAACCCAGTGGGGGTGAATACCTCGATCCGCTGGTCGGGATGGATGATACCGGTTCGGAAAGTGATGGAGGAAATGTGTCCTTCCCCGGTGGCGCGCAAGCTGAGAATAAACCGCAGCGCGCCGGCCGGCAGATCAGTCTGGTTAGGGTGCGGAACGATGGACGGATTGAACAGGGCCGCCGATTCCAAGGAATATTCGGCCAGGAAATAGGAGCCGATCAACAGTTGTCTTTGTTCGGAGAGTTCCTCATCCGTCAACAGCGACTCGCTGACCTGTTCGAAGCGCTCCAGAAACAGTTCGCGGATCTGCTGGTGCCGTGGGGAGAATTCAGCGGAAACCTCGTCCAGGAGGGGACCGACTCTGTCTTCCGGGAGCGCCATGATCCTTGCGATGATCCTAGCAACCCGCTCGGGATTTCCCGGACTGAAGGGCCGCAGAAGAACGCGTGACTGGTCGGGCTTGAGGATCGTGGCCGTGCGTTTGACGTAAAGTGAGTTGGCGTTCATGTTTTTCCAGGGAAACGAGATAGGAAACGGAGATTACCCTTCCATGGCGATCGGTTCCTTGAAACTTGTCAGCATATTTTGAGCCAAGCGCATCTCCCCCAGCGAAAGCAAGAAAGCCAGGGTTGATTCCGCTCCCTGGTTCCGGTTGACCCGATCCACGTGCAATCCATCGCGGCAGCCGCCCGTTTTCGAAGAGTAGAGTTCTAATCCGAGATCATTCCAGCCGATGAACCAGTCGAAGGCGCGCTCCGCCTGTTCATACCAGCACGAGTCCGATGTGGCGCGATAGGCTTCAAGACAGGCCGAAACCATTGCTTGCGCCTCGATCGGCTGCTGGTCAAAGTTGGCCCGCGTGCCACCACGGCGATAAAACCCGTTGGTGCCGATGGATCGGAAGTGACCCTTCTCGGAGATTTGCAATTCCGTCAGCCAGCGCAGCGCTTCCAATCCTCGCTCAAATACCGCCTGTTGTCCGGTTCCCCGTCCGCTCAGAATCAAAGCGTGCGCGAGCTTCGCGTTGTCGTATGTCAGTTCCTCTTCAAACCAGCGCCAGCCCGGCTGGGCAATCCTCTCGAAAAGTTCCATGAGCCGGCAAGTGAGCGTCTCTCGGGTCTGGGTAACGAGGCTGTCGCCGCTCAACCGGCGCAGGTATTCATGAATGCCGATGAGTGCGAACGCCCACGCACGCGGCGAAGTGAACTCCATCAGGGCAGGCAGCGCCAGTGCGAAGAGTTGTCCCGCCATGATCTGGAAGCTCCGATACGGAGAACGCCCCACTCCCACGCCCAGC
>JACPYL010000027.1:300000-558346 GCA_016196065.1 Acidobacteriota bacterium
ACAGCCGTTGCCCGAGGTCGAGAGACTGAGCCAGGCTCCACCTTTGCTGGTTGCAGCGCTGGCACTGAACCGGATCGCAGAGTTGTCGGCGGCCGGAATGCTGATGACCTGGGGCAGAGGATTTGGCCCTCCGAACGGCATCACGAAGTTGATTGGATTAACTTGGCCGAACACCGCTTTGCCCACCGTAACGGTAACCGGCACGGTTGTGATGCTTCCGGGTGCTTGCAGCAGAAGTTGACCGTTGTATGTTCCAGCGATCGCGCCTGCTCCCGGTAGATTGAGGATGTTGATTCCGACCGTAATCGACTTGGGAGCGGTCGTGATTAGAGGTGTGGCCGTCAACCAGAGGCCGCCATCCTCGGTGAGCGGAGTGACCGTGAATTTCAATTTCCCGGTACCGCCGTTGCCGACGAACAGAGCCTGCGGCGTCGCCTTCTTGCCCGGTTGAATGGAGAACGTCAATCCTCCAGGAAGGTTGTCGAAGAACGCGCCGGATGCGGACACAATGAGCGTTACCGGAATGGTCATCGAGCGTTGCGGGTTGGCGAACTCCGTGATGATGATTTCGCCCGTGTAGGTGCCGGCGGCCAAGGCGCTGGCATTGACGCTCGCCGTGATCGCCAGTGGAGTGAAGCAGCATCCATTGCCCGACGGTGAGATGGAGAGCCAGGTCCCGCCCTTGGCCGTTACTGCGCTCGCGCTGAAGCGCACGGCGGATCCGTCCACGGTGGAGATATTCAGCACCTGCGGCAACGGATTCGTGCCGCCAAACGGCATGGCGAAGCCGACTGGATTCATCTGCGTGAACACAGCGGTTCCGACCGTGACCGTGACTGGAATGGTGGTGGTATCGCCCGGGGCTGTGAATACGACCTGTCCGGTAAAGGTTCCGGCCAGCGCTCCGCCGCCCGGCAGGTTCGCCGGGGTGACCGAGACACTCGCGATGGACGGAGCCGTTCCGCTGCCGGGCGTGACAGTCAGCCAGGCCCCGCTGTCGCCTGTGCTGGTGGTGGCGGTCCAGTTCAATGTGCCGGTGGATCCGCCATTACCGACCTGCACGATCTGCGGCGTGATAGCTCCGCCCGGTTTCATGGAGAAACTCATTCCGCCAGGGAGGTTGTCGAAGAACGGGCCGCTGGCCACGATCGTGAGGTTGACCGGAATGGACATCGACCGCTGCGGATTTGCGAACTCGGTGATGTATATCTCGCCGGTATAGGTACCTGCCGGGAGTGTGCTCGCGTTAATGCTGGCCGCCACGACCAGAGGTGTAAAACAGCAGCCATTGCCTGAGGGAGAAATACTCAGCCAGTTGCCTCCGGTACCAGTTGTCGCCTGCGCGGAAAATCGGATCGAGGAATTGTCGATCGTGGTTACATTCAGAGTCTGCGCGAGCGGGTTCGCCCCGCCGAACGGCATCGTGAAGCTGATCGGATTCAACTGGACGAATGCCGCCGGGCCTACGGTGACGGTAATCGGAACGGTGGTCGTGTCACCACTGGTCTGGAACACAAGTTGGCCCACAAACGAGCCGTTTAACGCACCGCCTCCGGGTAGTTGGCCCACGTTGATTCCAACCGAGACAGTCGAGGGGGCGGTACCGCTGGCGGGAGTTGCCGTCAGCCAATTGCCGCCGTCGGAGGTGCTGGTCGCGAGAGTCCAATTCAGGGTGCCGGTACCCTTATTCCCAACCTGAATCGTTTGCGGGGTCACGGTCGCGCCATTTGTCTTGAGAGAGTAGGTCAACTGGCCAGGCAAATCCGAGAAGAACGGTCCCGACGCCAGAACGGTCAGGGTGACCGGTACAACCATGGAGCGTCCAGGGTTGGCGAACTCGGTGATCACGATCTGCGCGGTATAGGTACCCGCCGGGATCGTGCCGGGGGTGATGATGACCCCTTCCGCTAACGGCGTGAAGCAACATCCGTTGCCGGTGGGCGTGATGGAAAGCCAATTGCCACCTTTCGCGTTGGAAACGGATACGCTGTACCGGACACTGGCGTTGTCACTCATCGCCACGTTAAAGAACTGCTCGAGTGGTTTGTCTCCGCCAAACGCCATGGTGAAGTTCAGTGGGTTGATCTGTTCGAACACGCTGGCGCCGACATGAACAGCGACGGGGATGGTCACGCTGTCACCCGATCCCTGCAATAACAGCTGGCCTACGAATGTTCCGTTGGAAGCGCCGCCGCCGGGTAGTTGCGCTTTGTTGATGCTGATTGCGACGGTCGACGGGGCCGTTCCGGTCGAGATGGATGCGTTCAGCCAGTTGCCCCCATCCGCGGTGCTCTTCGTCAGTGTCCAGTTCAGAGTGCCGGCTCCTGCGTTACGGATCTGAAATGACTGCGCGGTTGGAGTGCCGTTCGTCTTCATGGAGAAGCTAAGCTTCCCCGGAGCGTCGTCGAAGAAGGTCGCACCCGATGCCGCCACCGTCAGGGTTACAGGGATTGTCATCGTGATCGCGCCATTCGAGAAGTTCGTGATCACCACTTGCCCGGTGTAAGTGCCCGCCGCGAGGTTGCCGGCGGTCACGATCACCTGCACGGCCAGTGGGGTAAAGCAGCACCCCCCTCCCGCCGGCGAAACGGAGAGCCATGCGCCGCCACTGTTGGTGGACGCAGCCGTGCTGAAGCGCACTGCCGTTTGATCGGTGTAGGCAATCGTCAAGACCTGGGGAAGCGGCTCGGCTCCCGCGAATGCTTTCGTAAATGCAAGTGCTGGAACGGTTTGGAAAGTCTGGGCCTGGGTCGGGCTGGCAAACACGAAAACCAATGCCACCGCTAGAACGGCAAGGAGAAGCTGAAGTTTGTCAGTTTTTGAGTCGTGACTGTACATATGTGTACTCCATTTCCAGAGATTTCCGTCTTAGGGACAGAGTGAGGGCAATCAGGGAAGCCTCACTTCGGCTGGTCGAGTCCTAGCCGATTTAGTTTGCAATGCGCAATTGGGCAGGGAAAACCGTCATGGTTGTGGGGAAATTTTCGACGCCACTGGTCCTGGGCGCGTGCCTTAGGCCATTTTCCTGCATTGACGCGGCTCGCGACGCATGAACGATTCGGGGCCAAGCCGCTCTTGAGCCGATCAGAGGGTACTGGTGCTGCTCCGCGCCCAAGCTGATGCGGACGAGATATGAGCCTGGGCTGCTTCCAGCCGCGATTTTTCGGCGAGGAGGTTGCTTTGCAGTTCCGGGAGAAGGTCTCTCAGCTTTTCCAGGTTGGTGCGGTATTCCTGGGCTGCTTGCTGGACGGCCTCTTCGCCCGGAACAGTTTGGTGGCGCAGGCAGTCGGCGGCATGAACAATCTCGCTTAACAAGTTGGAGAAATCTTCAGCCGTGATTGCCGAACAGTGCTCTTGTTCCGAACAAAAACGGATGAGCGCGGAACGGAGACTGATATTTGCCCGATTCAAGATGGTCAGGGTGTCGGGAAGCATTAACCCTCCCAGTCGACACGCCGATGTGTCGTCCCGGCAGCCGGCGAGGACGAAGTTGCCCCAGCAGCAGCGGCCTTTGTTGCTAGGTGCGGCTCTGGTTCTTTTGACCGCTCCACTTCGATCCAGGCTTCACGCAAAACCTGTACGTCCGTGATCTGCTGGCGAATCCCTTGTAATGACGGATAGAACTGGACCTGTAATAGATTGTGTCGCAGCACATTGTAAAAATGATCCAGATCCTTCGCGACTTTGCCGCCATTGGCGAAATCGAGCGGCGATTGCAGGTGAGCGATCACAAGGATGGCGTGGTTCAGCATCTTCGTACGCCGCTCCACATCCTCGCGCTCGATCGCGTGCGCAGCTTGAACGAGATCCAGAATGATCTGGTCGTATAGCAAGACCACGAGACGGTCTGAGGTCGCTCCCCGTACATCGTTTTCGCGATAGGCCGTGCGAGGACTAGTCATGATTTTACTTGGTGATCGTGCCCGTGTTCGGCGTCGTGTTGGTGGACGGTGGTGCAACGTTGAAATTGCCGTTTAACGCCCCAATGATTGCCGTCACCGTAAACAAAAGTGATGGATACGATTCCAGCGTCGCGTTCACGCGGGCATAGAGGGCGGTCAATTGGGTTTGTTGAGCGGTAAGACGGTCCTGCAGATTCGTGATTTGAGTCGACAACGATTTCTGTTGGGCCTTGTTGCCGGCAATGTCGAGGTTAACGATCCCGTCGGTCGTGTCCGTAAGGCTGAAGAGATCATTGTTGAAATTGTTGGCAAAGCCAGTCGTCGAACTATTGGTAAAGAAGCTCTGCACGGCTGCCGGATTTTCCGCCAGCACATTGCTGAGTGTGGGATGCCCATCGGTGGCCACGGTATTCACGGACAGCGTCCCGTCATTATTGAGGTCAATGCCGAGGGAAGCCAGGTTGACGAGGCCGCTGTTTCCGGCGATGGAAAAGGTGACGTCGCTGAGCAGACGGGACTGCAGCGCTCGCAAAGTGCTGTCGGATCCCAGCGGGCCTTGCGTGTTCGTCGCCGGATTTACGGTGAACTGCCGGTTGATAATTCCAATCACCGAATTGTAGGCATCGACGAAGTTGTTGATCGCTGAAGTGGCAGCGTTCGCATCCGGTCCAACCGCGAGCTGCACAGTCGTGGCCGGAGACGCGCTGGCGAGATTCAATGTGACCCCGCTGATTGCCCCGGTTACCGTGTTCGACGTGCTGCTGATCGGGACGCCGTCGATGGTCAATGAGGCGTTGGTCCCGCCCACGGGCGCATTGAAGGTGAGGCCCGTGTCGTTGCTTGCAATCGACAGCGCGCCTGGGATGCCGGTGGCTTGGCTGAAAAGGGCCAGTCGCGAGCCACCCGCGTCGGTTACGACATTCGCGGTAACTCCCCATTTCTGATCGTTGATATAACTCGCCAGAGTGCTGATCGTGTCGTTGACACCCGCCGTAATTGCGATGTCATGAGTGGTGCCGTCCGGACCGCCAATTTGCAGCTTGATATCGCCAGTGGTGACGCCATCGGCGAGGAATGAGGTGTTGCCGTCCGCGAGGGGGTTGGTATAGAGCGTCCCAGTGGTCGCGAGGCTGGAGACGACGATCTGGTGATTGCCCGCAACTGCTGTGTTCTGGGCACTCGCTGTCAGAATGCCATCTTGCGATGACGATGCCGACTGCGACGCGAGTGGCCCATGCGGATTTGCGAGCGAGAGTACAGAAGCAGCCAGACTCGTCAGATTGTTGTTCAAGCCGGCGAGCAGTCCAGCTTGCGTGGACAAATCGGTTTGCTGATTCTGCCAGGTCGTCAGGGGGCCCGTTTGCTGGGCCAGAATTGCATTGACCACGGACTTCACATCAATTCCGTTGCCGTTCAGCAGCGCCGAGGCATTGAAGCTTATTGCCATGGTTATTCCCTTCTATTCTTCACGCCCGGCAAAGGCTCTTCAGCTGATGCGGGGTCCTTGCCGCGGGCTGCGATCCGTTGCAGCAATTCCTGCGAGTCGTGAATGCCGCGCAGGTGGTCCTCGCTCGGTACTTGCAGAATGACCTCGCCGGATTGCTTGTTCAGCACCTGATAGACCAGCGTGTTGTTGTCGGGCGTATCCAGGATCACTTTGACTTCGTGCACCGGAATCGCGAGCGGTACCGGGATATTTTTCGGTTTTGAAATTTCAACTTTTGCACTGTTTTCCGCGGAGTCGTCCACCGGAGGGGGAGTCCGCGGGGCTGGAGTGGAGTGCTGTTTCGGTTCGGGAGTCGTTCGCTCAATCCCAGTCGAATTGTTATGCACCGGGTCAACGCTCATAACTCACCTGTTCTTCTGTGCAAAGTCGAAAGGAGGCGGGATCGAGCCCGCCTCCGATCGAACGCGCGACTATTGCAGCAGTTTCAGTACAAGCTGCTGTTGCTGGTTGGCCTGAGCCAGAGAGGAGATACCGGTCTGTTCCAGGATGGAGTACTTCGCCAGTGTGGCTACCGTCGACGGAATGTCGGCGGCACGGACACCGTCTTCAGCACCCGTCAGGTTCTGCACCTGGTTGGTGATGACGCCTGCGGCGCTCTGCAGGCGGTTGACGGTGGCGCCGATTGTGCCACGCAGTGCAGCTACGGATGCGATAGCGGCGTTAATGGTGGTCAAGGCCGCGGTCGCGTCGTCGATGTTCGACAAGTCGTTGATCGATCCGGCCGTGCCACCCGCCAGGCTGGTACCTGCGAAGGTGTTCGAGGTTCCAGTTGCGGCAGTGGCAATGCCGTTGCCGGTGGTGCCCTTGACGAGTGCGGTGAAGATCACGCTGGTTGGTGTGGCCGCCGCCGAGGCAGAGGTATTCTTCACAGTGGGGCTTCCGTAGGTTGCGCCTGCGCCGCTTCCCCCGTTAACGGCGTTGGCCAGATTGGTTAGGCTGGCCGCTTCGGTTGCACCAATCAGTACTTCATTGGCAGTAGGCGTGCTATTGAGCGCCGTCACAAACGTGTAGGTTTGTGTGCCCACGGTGACGGTGTCGCCACCTTTGGCAACGGGCGGAGCGCCGGCATCCGCGCCACCAGTGAAGTCCAAGGTTGCAAAGCTGCCGACGGTAGCAGTGCCGGACAGGAAGTTGCCGCCTGCACCAGCG
Source organism: Acidobacteriota bacterium (assembly GCA_016196065.1). Taxonomy (NCBI): domain Bacteria; kingdom Pseudomonadati; phylum Acidobacteriota; species Acidobacteriota bacterium. The sequence continues at coordinate 306,559 of JACPYL010000027.1, forward strand.
ACGTTGGCTGTGAAGGTTAGCGATGTTCCCGCAACCAGTGGCGCCGCGGTGACGTTGGCGTTGCGAACCGTCGTGCTGCTGTAGTTGGTCCCGCCCGCGCCGTTGACCGCGGCAGTCAAGTTGACCAAGCCGGTCGCCTGGCTGCTGCTGATCACTTCATTCGCCGTGGCTGTATGGCTGAGAGCCGCGACAAATGTATAGGTCTGTCCGCCGACCGTGACCGTGCTGCCCGCCGTGCCGCCAGCCAACGTGCCAGCAGTAAAGGTCTCGTCTGCCGCCACCGTGGTGGTTGACGTGATCGCGTTTCCGCCGGTTCCATTGACGTTGGCTGCGAAGGTGAGCGTCGTGGCTCCGGCAGTCACGGCGTTGACGTTGACATTGGCGACAGTTCCAACGCCGTAGGCAGTTCCGGCGCCACCAGGGGCGGCGTTGACTGCACCTTTCAAGTTGAGGAGCGCTTGGGCGTTGCTGCCCCCGATGGCAACCTCATTGGCCAGTCCGGTTCCGCCGGTGAGAGCGGTTTTGAATGTGTAGGTCTTGCCACCAATCGCTACCTGGTCCCCATCAAGGACGCCGCCGCCGTTCACGGTGAGAGTCGTGGTTGCTACCGCGGACGCTACGAATGCGCCTCCGGTAAACACGTCAGAAGAGGCAACCGCAGCCGATCCCGCCGCTTGCGCGAGCGTGCCCGTGGCGGCAACAGCTCCGCCCAGCCCAAGGTCAATCGAGGACAACACTCCCGTTGCCACGCCGATCAAACTGTTGCTGTTGGCGCTGGAATCGCTCAGGAACACATTGAGAGTATTCGCGGTGAATACCTTTCCACCGTTGTAATTCGTCTTGGAACCGACGCGATCAATTTCGGCCTTGATCGCCGTGAATTCGTCGTTCAACGCGACGCGCTGCGGATCGGATACGGTGCCGGTCGCTGCTTCGGTCGCGATCGTGACCGCGCGGTTAAGCAGTGTGGTGACTGCTGCCAGCGAGCCATCCGCCACTTGCAGTTCGCCGACGCCATCATTCGCGTTCCGGGCGGACTGCGTGAGGGCGGTAATGTTGGCATGCAAGCCGTCTGCAATTGCCAGGCCGGCAGCGTCGTCCGCTCCAGTGTTAATGCGTGAACCAGAGGACAGCTGAAAGAGGGCTTTCTGCAGGTTACCGTTGGTGATCGTCAACTGGTTCTGTGCGGCCAGTGACGCGATGTTATTCAGTACGCTCAGCGCCATATGATGCTCCTTTAAATGCGGTTTCGATTTTGGGATCCGTCCCCGAAACCTTCTCCGGAGCACGTGACCGTTTTTTGTGCGGAACCCAATTGCACTTCAAACCATCCATCGGCGCACTGCGTCCGGGCTTTATTTCCACAAGCACCACCAGTCATAGGTCCTAGGTAACTGTTGCCCGCCCACCCCTTATCTCTCTGTCCTCGTAATTTCTGCCGATCTCTCTGAATGGACCTGTAATAAGGGCGGCGGTCTCCGTCCAGGAGCCAATCATGATCCAACTCACCCGCCTCAATAACCATCCGCTCACCGTAAATTCCGACCTCATCAAGTTTGTCGAGCAGTCTCCGGACACGGTGATCACGTTGTTGACGGGAGAGAAGATCATCGTGCTGGAAAACGCGGACGAAGTGATGGAGCGGGTGATTCAGTTCCGGCGATCCGTGCTCCAGGGAATCATGTTGTGGTGGGATAACCGCGCCACTCTGTCGCCGTTACTGGCGAGTGATAAACGCACGAGCAGCGATGAAGAGTAGGAGATGACGTGGATAAGGCAACCCTCGCCGGTCTTGTACTGGCCGTGGGCGGCATCGTTTTGGGTTTGATTCTGGAAGGTGGCAATGTGGGCCAGTTGATCCAGCCCACGGCCGCCATGATCGTGTTTGGGGGAACGCTCGGTGCGGTCCTGATTAACTTCCCGCTGGTGGTTGTCTGGGGCGCCTTCCGAAGATTGGCCAACATGTTTCAGGAGCCAAGCGAGAATGCGCAGTCCACGATCGACGCATTGGTAAAGTACGCAAACCGGGCTCGCCGTGAAGGCATTGTCTCGCTCGACTCCGAACTGCCGAATATCGAAGAGCCGTTCCTTCGCCGCGCCCTCATGCTGGCAGTTGACGGAACAGAGCCGCAGGAGCTCCGCAAGATTATGGAACTGGCGCTCGACAACATCGAAGAACAAGACGAGAAGATCCCGCAGGTCTTCGAAGCGGCCGGAGGGTTTTCTCCGACCATCGGCATCATTGGAGCTGTGTTGGGATTGATCCAGGTGATGCAGCATCTCGACAAGATCGACGAGGTTGGCAAAGGGATCGCCGTGGCATTCGTCGCGACCATCTACGGTGTGGGTGCTGCAAACATTGTTTTCTTGCCAACCTCCGGCAAGTTAAAGATTCGTCTCCGTAACGAACAGATCATCCGCGAAATGACGCTCGAGGGCGTGGTATCGATCCTGGAAGGAATGAATCCGCGCATGCTCGAAGAGAAGCTTCTCGGCTTTCTGGAAGCGCGTGAAACCACCGCCATCCCCGAAGTGGAACCGACATGAGCCGCCGCAAGAAGATTCGCAGCCATAGCAATCATGAACGCTGGCTGGTTTCGTACGCGGACTTCATTACCTTGCTCTTTGCATTCTTTGTGCTTCTTTATTCTTCGTCGCAGGTGGACAAGAAGAAAGTTGGGAAGCTGGCTCTGGCCATACAAGTTGCGTTTCAGGAAATGGGCGTTTTCGAAACCTCCTCGACCCGCGTTCCCGTCGACTTTGACAATCCTATGCCGTTCAATACCGTGCAATCGGTGGACAGCGTGCAACGCAACGCGAACCTCGCGCAGATTGCTGCGCATGACAGTAGCGCGCTCGGAGGGGGTGGGGTGGAAAACGGCGATCTATCTGCGCTCCAACGCGAACTGGAAAGTGCGCTGGCGCTCGAAATCTCGCGGCAGGAAATCTCCATGCGCCGTGAACCGGACGGGCTCGTCATCAGCTTGCGCGAAGTGGGCTTCTTTGAAAGTGGGTCCGGCCAGATGAAACAGGAATCAGAAGCCGCATTTGACCGCATCGCCGAGTTGTTGCGCAAACGCAATTGCCGCCTGCGCATCGAAGGTCACACCGACAACATTCCCATCCACACCGCCCTGTTCCCATCGAACTGGGAACTGTCCACTTCGCGGGCAACCGAGATTGTGCGTTTGCTGATCGTCCGGGACGGATTCGATGCTTCCCATCTCAGCGCGGCTGGCTACGCCGAATATCATCCTGCGGCATCCAACAGCACGCCGCAGGGACGCAGCATGAACCGGCGTGTGGATATTGTGATTCTGGGCGAGACGCTGCGTGCAGTGGCGGTACCCGCACCCTCTGTCCCCGATCTTCTGCAAAAGCCATCGCCCGCGACCCCCGGGCCACGACCGCTACAGTAACAACTCGAGGTAGAGGGCGCCTTCAATCGGATTCGTCCGGTAAGGCGCAATCTCGCGGAAGCCACGTCGCCGGTAGAGTGCGATCGCATCCTGCATAGACGATCCAATCGTGTCCAGACGCATTCGTTCGTAGCCGATGCTCTGGGCCTCGGCGATGATGCCGTCCACTAGCACCCGCCCTACGCTTTTCCCGCGAAAATCCGAGCGAACGTAAAGGCGTTTCATCTCGCAGATCGCCGGTTCAAGTTCCCGCAACGCGATGCACCCAGCAGCCTGGCCATTCAGCGATGCGAGCAGCAATCGTCCGCGGGGCGGGGCATACGCGCCAGGAAGATTCTTCACTTCTTCGTCAAAGCCCTGGAAACATAAGCTGAAGCCGAGTGACTCGGCATATTCGAGGAAAAGCTGGCGAACCTCGGAGATTTCTTCAGCCGAGGTAGCCTGCAGCAAGGTCACGCCGGGAATCGGAAACGTCGTCACAAATCTTCCACCTGGAATTCAAATAAATTGCACAGTGTGTCGCAGACGATTAAGATTTCTGAACTCCCATGTCTGAAGTAATTCTAAGCGAGCCCGCAACTGTGAACCACTCCCCCATCACCGATCAGCGCAATGGCGGCGAACCGTTGGTCGAGGTTTTCGCCGTCTATGGTGCGGAACCCGAGATCCAGGCCTATGCGATGGCGAAGTACTCACGCTCTTCGCTGTCGATGAAGGAATCGCTGAAAGAAATCACCTCGCAGAAGGCCGAGAAGTTTCTGAACACCTTCTACTTTCAGTACGGACACCGGTCGATTGCCGACCTGGCCCACATCGCGCTTGCCATTGAGCGGCTGTCGATCCTGGCGGCGATCGTAGTTGCGGACGAGACGCGCTGGGATGGGCAGGAACGCTCCACGCGGTATCAGGATTTTCGCAAGAGCGGATACTTCACGCCCGATTTCGGCGACGACATTGCCGCGCGATCGTTGTATCGGCAAGCTCTCGACCAACTGTTTGTAGACTACGAGCGGTTGTCAGAGAAGATGTTCGAACATCTTCGCGGAATTACACCCAAGCCCGACGACATGAAGCAGGATGCGTACGAACGCACGCTGCGTGCCCGCGCCTTCGATATCTCACGCTATTTCCTCCCGCTGGCCACGAATACTTCGCTTGGAGAAATTGTCAACGCTCGGACGTTGGAAACGCAGGTCGCGCACCTGCTCTCTCAACCACATAAAGAAGTGCGTAACCTTGGCTCGCTGTTAAAGAATGCGGCGCTCTCCCCCGCTTACAACCCCAACGAGGAATCACTGCGCGCTTTGGTCGATGAGATTCGCTCCCATTCTCCAGAAATGGCAGGCCGCGCCGAGCGCGAACTGTTGCGCGAAGTAAGAGTTGCGCCGACCCTGGTCAAATATGCGGATCCCAACGCGTATGAAATCGAGACGCGCCGCGAACTTCGGCAGGCTGCTGCCGATCTGATGCGGGGCGCGGAGATTGCAGGCGCTCCGCTGGTTGATCTGCTCGATGAAGAGCCGTTGGAGGTGGAACTCGCCACCACTCTTCTTTATGAGCACTGTCACTATTCCTACCGCCAGCTTCGGCAGACCGTGGCTGCGGCGGGAGATGTGCGCCGCCGCGAAATTATCGAATTGGGACTGCGTCATCGCGGCAAGCACGACGAAATGCTGCGTCCGTTCTCGGCCGGCCAGCAATTTCGTTTCGACATTCTCATGGACATCGGCGGTTTTCGCGATATGCACCGCCATCGCCGCTGCGTGCAGATCATGCAGGACTTCACCACCGTCCACGGCTTTGACACACCGCCTGAAGTGGATGCCGCGAATCAGCGCTCGGAGTACGAATCTGTTTTGCAGAGGGTAGCGTCGACTGTAAACAAGATCGCCGCAAGCAGCGGCACGGAAGCCCGCCAGAATGCGCAATACGCAATTCCGCTCGCCTTCCGCAAGCGTACGCTTTTCAAGATGGACTTTGCCGAAGCCGTCTACATCTCCGAACTGCGCACGACGCCCGCAGGGCATGCGTCGTACCGTAACGTGGCCTATGCGATGTATGAGGCAGTGGCTGCGAAGTATCCAGCGCTCGCGAAATATTTCCGAGTGCACGACGTGCGCGAGCCGGTGGACTTGCTGAAGCGGTAGGGCGCTGGAGCTACTACTCCCGCCGTAGCTCTTTTTCCATTTCGCCGGTCATGGTAACGAAGCGAATCACGCCCTTGCTGTCCTCGAAGACCAGCGCGGTCAGTCCATGGTTCACGACCGCGGACACGAGGTGCCCGTACGATCGCGGGATTCCGCCATGGGTTGGCTTGGAATCGTAACGCGGCAGTTCGCCTTCTTTCATGCCCGTGACGCTGACGAACCGAATCGTGCCTTCCTTGTCTTCGAAGATCACGCCCGTACCAATCGAGTCTGGAATCGCGGTGACCAACTTCCCGTAGGATTTCGGGACCACGCCTGGCTCCGCTTCTTCGGCGTGAGCGACGAGCGCGGCGTGAACTCCGGAAAAGTATGCGGCAAGCAATAAGAGCGCACTGCAAGAAACGATCAGCATTCGCTTCCGCATGAGTGGTATGACCTCCGTGGGCTAAGAATCCTTAAGTGAAATCCGACGATTAAGGTTCGACTAGAATTTTATGCATCATGCCCAGGTCCTCATGGAGCAGGATGTGGCAATGGAACATGAATGTGCCTGCAATCGTCGGATCGCGAAAATCCATGCGCAACTTCACGCTGTGGTATGGCCCCTTGCCTTCCCAGAACGGGACCTCGATGGTATCGCGCAGGTCGCTATTCTCCACCGGCTTGCCATCGACCTCCAAAACCTGGAAGTGAATCTGATGGATGTGGAATGCGTGCGTTTCGAGCGCGCGGTTCTCAATCGTCCAGTCTTCCACGGCTCCTACCTTCGTGGTGATCACAGGCTTCTCGTTGCCTTCGAAGACTCTTTGCTTTTGACCTTCCACCGTGATGTAAAACTGGATTGGCCCGTTCGTTCCCGCGAATTCTTCAGAGAAGAAAAGCTTTCTTTCCGCAGTTACGGGCTGCCGGGCGAGATCGGCATACTTCAATTTCACCGGAGACGGCGAAGACGCCGCTTTCGGCATGTGCGAGTAGTTCGCGTTGTTGCTGCTGATCTGGATCGCAGCGAGAGATTGCTGCAGGTCCGGGTTGCCGGTGGGACCCGTCGAGTAATCCTGTACGAACAAAAACATGCCTGTGTCGGTGGGGGGAGCCTGCACGATGAACTCGGCTCGGCCCGCGGGCGGGATCAGAATCGTATCCTGCGTCCGGATCTGAGCGAGAGGATACCCGTCGAGTGCGACCAGTTGCAGTGGCTGCGGGCTGCCGTTCATGATCACCTGAAGTGGCAGGAAATCCTGGTTGGTGGCGTTGGCAACTCGCCAGAACTGCTTTTCTCCCGGCTTCATCTGAATGACTGGTTTCGCGCCGCCAATCCCAGGAACAACCTGGTAATTGATAGTCAACTGGTATGGGCCGGGAATCCACGGCACCTGGAACTGCTGTCGCACGATGAAGACTCGCTCCGTAAGTCCGGCGACCTCGGGATGAACTTTTTCCATTCCTTCGACGATCAGCGCGCCGGCAGCGCCGCCGTTCACCTGAAATTCCGCGAAACCATGGACATGCGGGTGGTACCAATACAATCCCGGCGGTTGCGTAGCGGGAATTGGAATCTTGTATTTGTACCCGGGAGTCCCCGGCTGAATCACGGTGTTGATGAGGTCGTCCTGGCGACAGATGGGCGCGACGTTCATGCCGTGATAGTGGACGTTGGTGGAGTTGATGGTCATCATGCCGCCATCGGCGCAGTTTGCGCCGCGCGATTCAGGCATGGCCATTGGCATCGGCATCGCCATCCCCGGCCTTAGCTTCATCTGCTTCTTGGTCTCCGCGTCTTCCTGGATGCGGTTCACGACCTCGAGATCCAGTTCATCCCCAGGAGTTACGCGGAGCGTCGGGGCCTCGGCAATCCCACTGCCCGTGTTGTAGTTGTAGCAATAGTGGGTATAGCCACTTCCATCCACCGAGTGCTGCATTACGAGTTGGGCCGATAGAACGCCGTTCTGCGCAGTCAGCGCGAGTGGATCATCCACGATCGAACCGGTCGGAGGACGATCAGGGCACTGTGCCACAACATTGACGACCGACCATACCAATACCACGATCAAAACCATCCATCTCAACCGGGAACACATATCCAAACTCCTCATCAGTCGCATTGGTGACATCGGTTCACTGCAAAGTCTTAGAACGATCGCGGCGGGAAGGCGCCGATCGAGAGCAATCCTGCTGCATTCTTGTCGGTGAACGGCGATTGCACGGCTTCCCGCAGCGTGCAGGTTTTGCCCTTCACGTTGAGCTTGATGCGCGCAATCCCCGCCGGGAATTCAGCGACATAGACTCCTCCGCCATTTCCGGTGGGACTCGCCAACGCAGCACTCGCGAGATACGACCAGTCCGTCGAATGACCGCGGATGGGATCGGAGGTGCAGCCGGGTGAGAGCTTACCCGTAGCGCGATCAAAGAATAGAGCGCTCACGGAGTCGCCTTGCGTGTTGACCACATAAAGAATCGTTTCATCCGGGCTCAGCAACACATTGCTCGAACTGATGCTGGCCGCTGATGTGTAAACCTTCGGCTTGCCCAGCTTGCCCGAGGAGAGATCCGACACTTCCACGACCAGCGAAGTTGAGGTGTCACCAAAGATCGCAAAGTGTCCATCACTGGTGATATCGATGGAATTGGGAAAGGTCGCGCCTCGCGCTCGCACGGTACCGCTCGAGATTTGCCGGTCGCCGTGAGACTGCGGCGTCCCACCGGAAATATCAAAGGACTCAATGGTGCCGTCGGTGTAGGTCGCGATCAACATGTCGCCGTGGATCGCCATGCCGTTGATGAAACCGTTCTCCATGCCAACGACCGCAGTGTCATTAATAAAGGTCAGCCCGCAACCGCTCAACACGTGAAATGTTCCAATCGTGTTCGATTCCGCGAAACTGGCATACAGGTATTGATCGTTCACAGCCATGCCAATGCCGTTGGCGCTTCCATCGTCCGTGTCCGATCCCGAAGCGCTTCCTCCCACCTCGAGAGTGTTCATATCGATGCCTACAATGTCACCGCTCCCGGCTTCCGACGCGAAGACACAATCCTGGTTCGCGTTGCTCAAGACGCGGATCCGATTGGCTCCAAAAAAACCGCCGCCGATTCCAACTCCGACCGTGGGCACTTGTTTCCGGAAAGTCAGTCCCCCATTTGGACCGACCGCGAAAAAAGTGACGCCCGTGGAAGGAAACGATGCGTCCTCATTCGCGATAATGTAGGGAGTCGCGCCTTTGGCAACGCCGCTGAGGGCAAGAATCATCACCGCAAATGCCGCACGTAGCAAGGGGTCTGGGAGTTTGTTCATACCTTGTTCCTTCAGGGGGGACTCAACTGTTGGTGCAGTAGACCACAGGCAGAATGGGGATTCAAGCGCTATCGGCCGAACTCGATCGAATAAAGAAAATACTACTGCAAGTAGTTAGTCAGGGTGCGCATTCACACGCTATTTGGGGGAGGAATACGACAGTTTAAGGGAGTTTTTGCGCCATCGCTGGCGTGCTTTTCCCCAGGGACTGGATTGTCCCGGATGAATTGGAATCGCTGAGGCCCGCCCTACGGGTCCTCCTTCTCCTGCTAAAATTGCATACCGATGCCCCTCTACGAATACGAATGCAAGAAGTGCGGACACCGCTTCGAACGAATCGTGAAGTTTTCCGACAAGCCCATGAAGAAATGCCCCGACTGCGGGGGAGTGGTCGAACAGTTGATCTCCGCTCCCACGGTACAGTTCAAAGGTGCGGGCTGGTACGTAACCGACTACGCCAAGAAATCGTCTGCGTCTTCCGCGAAATCCTCAGACCACGACGGCGGGTCCAAAGACTCCTCGAAAGACAAGGACTCGAAGGACTCCAAGGACTCCAAAGAAACGAAGAAAGACGCCACACCGAAAACTGAGTCATCCTCCAAGAAACATAAGAAGGATTGACCGCATCCTGCGGCCTTCTTCCGAATTCAGACAATCAGCCAGGTGAATTGTGCTGGGCGACGACTGCCAGTTGCTCAATTTCACCCCCAGCACTAAAATTGCCGCGCTCATGAGTTCGACAGCAGTTTGCTTCCCAATAGGAGGGAACATGAAACTACGATCCATCGCTCTAACCGCAGTGTTGTGCCTGATCACTGCAGTGTGTTTTGCAGGTAGTCCGCAAATGGGGACATGGAAGCTGAACGAGGGCAAGTCGAAACTCGCCACCGCGGCTAAGAATTCAACCGTGGTGTACGAAGTGGTGGGAGACAAGATCAAAGTCACAGTCGACGGCGTGGATGCGGCAGGCAAGCCGTCGCACAATGAGTGGACCGGCCAATTCGACGGCAAAGACTATCCCGTCACCGGCGATCCGACGTCCGATGTGCGTTCGTACAAGAAGGTAGACGACCACACGCTTGAACTGAGCGCCAAGAAGGGTGGCAAAGTCACACTGACCGGCAAGGTCGTAGTATCGGCCGATGGCAAGGTCCGCACGGTGACGACCAGCGGGGCCGATTCGATGGGCATGAAGATGGAAAACGTTGGAGTGTACGACAAGCAGTAGTTCGTTTTCTTCGCCCCGCCGCAATCCGTGATGCCCTTCCGCCCAGAGTCGGGCGGAGGGGCATTCCTATCTGGAGGAACCCGGTTTGCCTTCTGTGTCTTCGGGGGAAATGCGCCCCGAATCCTTTCGTGCCTCCGGGCATCTAAACAAGGAGAATGGTCGTTATAACGAATATATCGGGAGGACACGATGATTACCATCCGGCGCAGTCAGGAACGGGGAGGCGGTGACCACGGCTGGCTCAAGACCCGCCACAGCTTCAGCTTCAGTGATTACTGGGACGAGAAGTGGATGGGATTCCGCTCGCTCCGAGTGATCAACGAAGATTTCGTCGCGCCGAACTCCGGATTCCCGACGCATCCGCACCGCGATATGGAGATCATTACCTATGTCTTGTCGGGTGAACTTGAGCATAAGGACAGTCTGGGAACCGGTTCCGTCATTCGTCCCGGTGACGGACAGCGCATGACGGCCGGGCGCGGCATCCGGCATAGTGAGTTCAATCCCTCGAGGACCGAGACCGTGCACCTGCTGCAGATCTGGATCACACCCGAGAAGCCGGGCCTCGAACCAAGTTACGAGCAAAAGAGTTTCCCGGAATCGGAGAAGCGCGGAAAGCTACGGCTGATTGCCTCGAACGACGGCGCCAATAGCTCAGTGAAAATCAATCAGAATGCAAAGCTCTTCGTGAGCCTCCTCGCGCCCGGAGACGAAACGATCCACCCGTTGGAAAGCAAGCGCCACGCCTGGCTCCAAGTGGCGAAGGGTGAAGTTGAAGTTAACGGGCACAAGCTTCTTCAAGGCGATGGTGCCGCAGTTAGCGACGAAAGGCAATTAACGATTAAAGGAATAAAGGACGCCGAAATCTTGTTGTTCGATTTGGCATAACGGGGCGCGGACGGGCGTTGCAGACTAGACGCCCGTCTGGTTCCAAATCTCGGGCGTCGAAACAGCTGGAGAGCCCTCCTAGGAAGCTACCTCAGCCGGCTGTCGTACGGGCAACGACACAGAGAATGTCGTTCCTTTTTCGGAACTGCTGGCAACTTCGATGTGCCCGTGATGATCTTCGACGATCCGACGGGCGAGTGACAGTCCCAAGCCAGTGCCATTTCCCTTGGTCGTATAAAACGGCCGAAAGATATTCGGCAGATGACTGACGGGAATACCCCGACCGGTATCGGAAACTGTGACTGCTACCGCGTCGTCGTGTTCCAGGAGCGAGACCCTCACCAATCCTGAGCCCTCAATCGCCTGTACGGAGTTCAACAGAAGATTGAGCAGGACCTGATGGATCTGATCGCTGTCGTGCTCCACTTCCGGTAGATCTTGGCCGGCCGTGAATTCGATCTTGATCGGTTTGGAGATGACTTGCTGTCTGGCCAGCATGACGGCATGTTCAACGGTCGTGTTCAAATCGCTTGTCCGGATCTCGGGAGCTCGCGGCCGCGCCGTTTCCAGCAAATCGGTCAGGATGCGGTTGATCTGGCTGATCTCCTGCCGCACTTCTTTCACAACGGCCTTGGCTGGACTGGTCACAGGCAGGTCGCGTCCCACAATTTCGATCACTCCCGCAATACCAGCCAGCGGATTGCGAATTTCGTGTGCGAGGCCGGTCGCTAGTTCTCCCAACGTCGCGAAATGTTCCGCGCGCGACATCTGCGTGCGATGCAGATGTTCGATTTCTTCGCGGCCTTCGCGTAGTTGCTGGACCATCCGGTTGAAGTTCCGACCCAGGTCGCCAATCTCATCGTTGTTCTTCGCAAAACTTACGGTCGCCGTGAGGTCGCCGTCGCCCACCTTTTCCATCTGCTCCTGCAACTCGATCATCGGGCGCTGAATCGTTGACGCCAGCACCACAATCACCACGCCGCAGATTGCTACTGCCCCCGCGCCGGCAATGACCAGCACGCGATGTCGATCGGGATCGCGAAACGAAAGCGTGGAGAGCAGGAAGAGCATCATGCCCGCCAGCAACACGACCGCGACTGGCCAGATGGTTTTCAGCTGCCAATTCACGCGGATTCGCGAAGGCTTGGATTCCACGACGGCGACACTTTCTGGGGCAAAGGCGATTTCAGGCATAGGCGTGTAGTCCTGACAGCAAATATGTCACGCCGAAGAACGTGAACATCACCACCACAAACCCTCCGATGGCGAAATACGCCGCCACCCGGCCACGCATCCCGCGCGTGACTCGCATGTGAAGGTACGCGGCATAGATCAGCCAGGTAATGGCCGCCCACGTTTCTTTCGGATCCCAACTCCAGTAGGAGCCCCAGGTTTGATTCGCCCAATAGGCACCGGCAGCAATCATCAGGGTGAGTAAAGGAAACGCGATGCCAATAGTCTTGTAGGTGATTCGATCCAGATCGTCCGTGCTGGGCAGTAAGCGCTCCAGGTCCGGCCGCCGCCACAACAGCAGCAGGTACAGAAGAGAAATGAAAATACCTCCCACTAGTCCGGAGAGGAGGAACGGGCTGGCGGCCAGGCTGGTTTGAAAGGTTCCTGCTGCGTCCAGTGAGCCGTAGCGCCCGTCGCGAGCGCGCAACAGGAACATTACCAGCGCCATGACTTGAATCAAAATGCTGACAAACACCGCGCGATTCGCCGTGGCCAGGAAACGGTCGTCTTTCTTCAGACGGGCCAATCCGTAAAACACGAGCGGCGTCACTACCACCAGCAGCGCCAGCACCATCACCCATCCCAGATCGGGCACGGTCACGAACAGACGCACGCCCTTGGACAGGAATACTTCCGATTTCTCTTCCGCATTCCAGGCAATCAGATTCAGCCCGCCCCACTTTTCAAAGCGAGTCAGAATTCCTGCGTAGATCACTACCGAGCAGAGACTGGTCACTGCCAGGAAGGTTTCTGTCTCCATCTTGTCCTGGATCAGGAACATCATGGCCAGTGCGAAGCTCAGTGCGCATGCCGCATAGGCCAGCATTGCCAACGTCACGTGCACATGAAGCCATGTCGATTGGAGTGCCGGCACCAGTGGATGCACATCGCTGCGCAGTAATTGCATCAGCACGACACCAACGATCGCGACCGGCATGGTCACGGTGCCGATGACTTTCACTCCATATTTTTTTTCGGCGACCAGGGTGAGGACGGCGAGCGTCCATACGAAGCTCAGCAACATCTCGTACACGCTGGCGAACGGAGGATGTCCCGCTTCATACCAGCGATGTGCGACGGCGCCGGTGTTGGCGATCAATCCGATCCAAGTCGCAAGCGACGCAAATTTCAAATACGAGTCGGTCCCGGTTACGCCAAATCCCAGGTAGAGTGCCCCCGCCCCGGCGTAGAAGATCAATGCTGCATAGAGCAGGTTTTCTTCGTTCACCAGGTTCCCACTCTTCATTACATTCAGAAACGCCATGAACAGAAGAAAAGCGACCCCCAAGCCCACCAGCACGATTAGGGTCGTGCCCGTAGCTGCCTGCGGCTGTTCTGCCTTTGCTCGTGCCATATTCGATTTCCCCCACATGCCGGATTAGCGTCCGGCCCCGGTAGCAACCAGCTCCTGCGGAGCCGACTTGTGAACCGACTGAATCGATTTCAATTCTTCTTCCACCGCGCGAACCAGATCGTTGAATTGCTGCCCGAAAGCATCGCGGTTGCGGTTAGCGGTGCCGCCGATCCAGAGCGAGTACTTGCCGGTTTTTGCGTCCAGCACCGGCACGGCCCAGAACCGCATATGCACGATGTAGAACACGAACGCCAAACCGATCCCTAACAGGATGACCCCGCCCCACACGGCCCACTGTCCCGGTTCATGCGACACCTGGAGCCCGGTGAAGTGGCCCATTTCACCCCCGGCGATGGCAAATTGATAAGGCGTTTTGTCCTCTTCGGACACCGCCGCGAGCGCCGGATCAACTTCCTGCGTGAGTGGAAGCCAGACATTCAGCGTGCTCCCGCTGGCCTTCGATTCAAGTTCCAGCCTCACTGCGGGATTCGCCATTTGATTCGAGCGCCGGAAAACTTGCCCATCTTTCACGAAGTAGTCAGGAATGAGGGCGGCGATGCGGATCGTCGTGTCAGCATCCAGTGACGCTGTTTCATTCATGCCGAGTGAAACTTGCCTTTGTGCGCCGGCGCCAGTTCGCTCCGCCGCAACCAGTACCAGGCTCTTCAACTTTCCACTGGAACCGAAGCTGGACTGATAGAAGCGGATACCCTGGTAAACCAGCGGATCATTGACGACGATTTCTTTCTTCTGTACATCCTGTCCACTGGCTACCACTGCCAACTTCGACCACCATTTTTTCGGCGAGCCGTCTTTATAATTTTCTTGCCCTGCGGTATCACACCGGATCGCAAATGGCAGTGTCTTGATTGCGCCATCGCGTAATTCCACCTGGTTCGAGGTTTCGCCTTCGTTCAGGTTCAGCGTGCCGCGCCATCCATAGAGTCCGTCCACGATTCCGCCCGCGAAAATCAGCAGCAGGCTGGCGTGCACGATATACACCGCCATCTCTGAGAGACGGTTGCGCTCCGCAAAAATAGAAAAGTGATCGGTACGCACGACCCGCTCCGGCGAGAATCCAACTGAGTGGAGTGCCCGCTCGGCCGCGACTAATCCTGTTTCTTCATCCGGGATGGCTAGCTGCCACTGCGGATACAACGCTCGGCGGAACGTCTCATCGGGATATTTGTAAGGCCGGGAGTAGAAGCGCCATGAATTCGGAAAGCGCTCAATCGACGCGGCGATGATGCTCACGCTCACCAGCACCATCAGCACCACGAACCACCAGGCATGAAACACGTCCGTTAGCCCGATGCCATCGAGGATGCTCAGTGTCTGCGGAGAATAGGCCCGTTGCATTTCCTCAGACTCGGTAACCGGGCGCTGCAATACGATCGTGCCTGCCGCCGACAGGATTACCACCAGAATCAGTAGAACCACGCCCGTTTTGATCGAAGCAGCTGTCTGCCACGTCTTCCGAGCCAGGGAGCGAAGCTTCAGTGCCATAGTCATCCTCGTTCTCCGTTTCGAGGGTGCACGTTCTACGCCACGGTTCCATATACGGTAACTGTCTGTTTTTGAATTAGTTAACTGAGCCGAGCCGAGCGAATGTCCAGCTCTGTTTGGGCCAAATCACACAGTTGAACGTGGTCTTTTCGGGATTTCACCCATTTGGAATGAGTGACTACACTGGGTTCACGCAGCGAGTTCCAGCAATTTCTGCTGATTCCGAACTGCAGATCGTATGACGAAGCGATTCATCCGCAACCTTACCGACAGGACTGAAAGTCGAATAGAATGCGGTGGTTCAAAATGCTCCTCGCCCTCCCCATCTTGCGGCGCTCCCTATGGGTGATCTCACCCTTTTCCAGTGCGGAAGAAAGCCCAAATGGAAAGCACGCTCGAAAAAGTACTATGCAACTCATCCGATGCCGAGCGTACAACTCAAACAATTCACGTCACTTGTCGAGGAGTCGAAAATTTCATCAGAGATTGAAAGGTCGGCTACTATCGTGCAATACCAGAGTCGGAGATCCTAAGTGAACCACTGTCTCGAGATTGGGAAAGCAAGTCCTAAGAACCATGCCTTCGTTTCATCGAGTCTGCTGATCTCGTTGCTGGTGATTCTCTCCTACTTTTTTGTGCCGGCCAGTTTTGGAGCCGTGCATCCCGTTCCCCTGGAGAAGAACCTCGATGCCGCCAAGTGTCTCGAATGCCACGAGGACAAGACGAAAGGCAAAGCAGTCCACTCGGCGATCGCGATGGGGTGTACCAGTTGTCACGAAGTCCGAGTCAACAAGGACGTCACGCGCGTCAAGCTGATTACGACCACCGCGGCTGCTCTTTGCGTCACCTGTCACGCAGATAAGAAAGCCGCCGACATTAAGGGAAAGGTCCATCCCCCGGCAGTGCGTGATTGCCTCAAGTGCCACGATCCCCATCGCTCGGATAACAAGAATCAATTGCTGAAAGCGACTGCGGGAGAAACCAAGGACCAGAACCTATGTTTGTCCTGCCACACAGTAGGCACCGATGTCCCGAAAGGCGGCAGCCGGCACGCTGCCCTCGACATGGGATGCGATACCTGTCACGTGACGCATCGAACCGGGGAACGCGGCAAGATTGAATTCGATGCGCACCTCACCAAAGCTATCCCGGCGCTATGCGTGGACTGCCACGACCCCAAGGACGCGAACCTGATCAAAGCCCACGAAGGGCAGCCCTTCGGCAAGGCGAACTGCATTCAGTGCCATGATCCGCACCAATCTACTCGCCCCAAGCTGATGCAGGCCTTCATACACAATCCTTTCGAAAATAAGATGTGCGACACCTGCCATCAGGCAGCGAAGGACGGCAAGGTCGTGCTGACGCAATCCGACACGCGCGCGATCTGCATCGGTTGCCACAGCGATCAGGCGGAAAAAATCGACAAGGCGAAAGTGCAACATCCGGGCGCTCAGGGCGATTGCATCGCTTGCCATAATCCGCACGGCGGCAAGACACAGGCCTTTCTGCAACCGGACCCGGTGAGTGCTTGCCTAGCCTGCCACAGCGAGCAGGCGGAACAGATGAAGAAGGCTCATGTGCACAAGCCGGCCTTCGAAACGGGATGCGCGACCTGCCACGAACCGCACGGCGGCGACAACCCGCATCTGCTTCGGGCGGCTAACCCAAATCCGCTGTGCCTGGAATGTCATGGCCCGGATCCGAAACAGAAGAGGCTGGAGAGCGAGCATGTGGTCACAATTTTTGACGGCAAGGTGAAGTTGCCGGAAAACTACTTCGCCCGTGTGCCGCGGCTCCCGCTCAAGTACGGATTGGGGCATCCGGTCGAGCGTCACCCGGTTGTCGACCAGCTTGATCCCGCGAACCCGGAGAAAGTTCTGACTGTGCTGAATTGCGCTACCTGCCACCAGCCGCATTCTTCGGCGCAGGCGAACTTGCTGGTAAAGGATCAGTCAGCCAACACCGCGTTTTGCGATTCGTGCCACAAGAGCGTTGGATTTGCGAAATGAAAAGAACAAGACTTCGTACCCGTGAACTTTCGAATCGGACAAGCGCAGTGCTCGTCGCATGGATCTGTGCGATCGCCATCTTTTTCGCCAGCGCGGTTTCGCTCGACGCCAAGGAAAAGAAGAAGGCCCCTGAGCCGCCGGCAAAGAAAAACGTGCTCGAGATGCTGGATTATTCCAAGATCGTCTGGCCTAATCCGCCGGCGATCACTCGCATCAAGTTCCTGAGCTACTTCTCCGGCGAGAAGCGCGAGGCCGTGGCCGCAGCCAAGAAGACTGGCTGGATGGACCGGCTCTCTGGCGCCGCAGTAGGCCAGGCATCGCCGAATGAGAGATTGTTCTTCCAACTGGTCCGGCCGTACGGCGTGGGCGTGGATACCCAGGGGAAGGTTTACATCGCCGACGAAAAGGTGCTCGCGGTTTTTATCTTCAACCCGGAGGACGGCAAGGTCGAACTGCTCAAGAACGGGCAGCACGCCCGCTTCAAGCTCATTACCGGCCTTACTCTGGATGATGCTGACACGTTGTTCGTTTCCGATAGCGCATTGAAGCACGTGCTGGTATTCGACAAGGAGCACAAGGTCCAGGCCAGCATCAGCGAGGGCATAGCGGTCCCAGCCGGCCTCGCGGTCGACAACGAAAACCGCTTTCTCTACGTGGCCGACAGCGAACGCGACCAGATTCTGGTGTTCGACGCCGATCCGCCTTACAAGCTCCTGCGCACCATCGGCAAGCCCGGCAGCAAGCATGAACTGACTACGCCCGGCGATTTCTCTCGACCCACCAATGTTGCCGTGGACAAAGACGGAAATCTCTACGTTTCCGATACCTTCAATGATCGCGTCGAGATCTTCGATGCGGATGGCAATTTCATCCGTGAGTTCGGCAAAGCCGGCGACGGCCCCGGATATTTCGCACGGCCGAAGGGAATTGCGATTGATGCTGACGGCCATGTCTGGGTCGCAGACGCGGTTCAGGACCGCGTTCAGGTTTTTACGCCCGAGGGCGACCTGCTCATCCATCTCGGCGGGCATGGTTTGCTCCCCGGTCAGTTCAGTACGGTCGCGGGGTTGGCGATTGACAAGAACAACCGTGTGCTCACCTCGGAACAGTATCCGGGGCGCGTGCAGATCTTCCGCTACTTTACCGACCAGGAAGCCCAGGCCGAGAAAGATCGGCGGGATGCCGCACAGGAAAAGAAGACTGGAAAGTCGACCGCCAAATAGGTGGAATGGAAAGCTCGGGCGAGCCCTCCGAATCTTCCGGAGCCGAGTTCCGATCGTCCCCGATAACCAAGTTGAGCCTCACTGCTCCCCAAGCGGCCTCTGAGGCGTAGTCATATCGATCACGCCCGTGATCAACGCCCCGGCCTCGGCCCTGTTTGGGTATCCACTGACTCGCAAATAGTGGGACGTGGTCTTTTTCATCACTGCCACATGGGTGTTTTCACCAATCGGGTGTGGGAGAACACTCACTTCTAGCCGCAGCGAGGATGATGCATTTCGCAACAAGTCCTGCTAGAAAACTCTAAATATATAAAACAAAACAACTTACATGAGTGATGCGGAATTTATCGCCATCTAGTAGAGCGGCTACTTTCGTGCACCCTTGGAGATGGGGATTTTGATGGTCAACCTTCCACAAATCGCTGGCAAGGCAGAACGACAAGACCTACCCAAGAGTCAAGGAGCAACCAGCTCCGTTGTAGGCGCAGTAGAGGCACAGGCAAGACAAACGTTTTCTTATTTCATTCGGAGGCCTTACATGAAGAAGGTTATGTTCTTAATTGCAATGGTTCTGTTCGTCGCGGCGTTCGCGATGGCGCAGACCTACACACTCGGCTCCGGGATCACCGGGGTTGATAAACTCGGCGCCCACCAGAACGGCGGACGCGGTTGCACGGGCTGTCACGCTCCGCACAGCGGCGCGTTCGGAGCCGGCGGCAACGCTACTGGCGTAGTACAGGACAAGGACAATGCTGGTAACTATGCTCTTTGGGGCCAAGACCTTGGACCGTTGTATGGCTACGTCATCACCCAGGGCGACAAAGTTAACGGCGGCTCCACTTTCACGACAACGCTGCCGACATCGGGCGATTTCGCCTCCATGCCGGAAGAGATCCCGGGCGTGATGATGTGCCTAAGCTGCCATGACGGCAATATCGCCACGGGCGCAATGATGACCAACAAGTCGTATGAGCAGGCAACCGGTCTTCTGCCCGCCGGCCTGTACGGCCCGAACGCCATCCCAACGCTGCTCGGCCAGGACGGTACGGCCGCAGGTAACTACTACAACGACCACCCGATCGGTCCGCAGGCCACACTGGGAGCGGTTGGCGTCGCCACCAAACTGCAGTACCTGCCAACTGGCTGCACTTTCCACGGTGTAGCGAGCCCTTGCCTGAAGAGCACCGGGACCGATGCCAACTTCACAGCGTTTACCCAACACTACGGCCTGCCCAACATCACCTCTAATGGTCACGGCTCTCCGGTTGCGCTGCCGACAACCAATGCTGCTGATGCTTTCTTGCTGTGCACCACGTGCCACACCCCGCACAGCATGTACGTCGCCAGCGCCAATGCTGACGCCCCAATCCACACGCTGACCAAGGGCACCTTCCCGACGTATTTCTTCCTCGCGGCGCCCTATAACCCAGGTTCGAAGCCGGGCCCGACGCAGGCCTCTTCCGCCACGCAGTTCTGCCGCCAGTGCCACTACTCCGGTGCGGGTGGTTCGAACGAAGCCAGCGGAATCCTGACCGTGGATACCGCTTTCTAATTGCTCGACCCCACAGGGGAGGGACATCCCTCCCCTATTTTTTTTGAGACTGAACTCAGGAGAGGATATGAAAACCCGGTTCCACATCGCGATCGCGGTAGTTGTCTCAGTCATGATTCTGGGAAACGCTACCGCAGGGGCGCAACTGGTCGCCTCGCACGCTCCGGCACTCCCGGCCGCGAAGACGGATGCGAGCGCAAAGGCTTCGATGGCGCCCGCGTTGACGGTAACGGGCAAGCCGATCGCACGGGTCAATGGTGTTGAGTTGATCGACCGCGATTTGCTGCGCGAGATGTTCACCATCTTCCCGTATGCACAGCAACACAATGGATTTCCCAAGGAGCTCGAACCTGACATTCGGCGCGGCGCGCTCCAGATGATTATTTTTGAAGAACTGGTTTACCAGGAAGCGCAGCGGCGCAAGATGACGATTCCCGCTCCGGTCCTGGCCAAGGCGGAAACGGAATTTCGAAAACAGTTTGCCAACCCGGCGGCCTACCAGGACTTTCTGAAGACCGAGGTCAACGGCTCGGAATCTGCCATGCGGGGAAAAATCCGGCGCTCCTTGCTGATAGAAGCATTGCTGAATCAGGAAGTCAATGCCCCGGCGCGCGTCACTGCGGTGCAGGTCCGGGCAGAGTACGCAAAGTCCTCCGCGCAATACAAACACGGAGAAACGCTGCACATCCAGAGCATTTCGATTGTGCCTCCCAACGAAACCAAGCCAGTGTTGGAGGAAGGGAAGAGGCGGGCGGAAGAGGCTTTCAAGCAGGCAAAGCAAGCCAAGACGTACCGGGAATTTGGGCTTCTCGCGGAGAAGCTCTCCGACGACGACTTCCACGTGAACATGGGGGATCATCGGCCACAGGATGCGGGAGCATTTCCGCCTCCCGTCGTGAAGGCAGCGGCGAAAATGAAGGTGGGGGAGGTCAGCGATCTGATTCAGCTGGGCAACTACTACACGATCTTCCGGCTGCAGGCACGCACTCCCGCTGGCGTGACGCCGTTCGCTGAAGTGAAAACCAAATTGCAGGCGGATCTGCAAAAGAAGAATACCGAGCAGCTCCGCTCGGCGCTGGCGCAGAAGTTGCGCAAGAATGCCAAGGTCGAGACGCTGTAGTCAGGACTGGACGATGTACCGTCAATTCTTGGTAACGGTCAGAAGGATCTGGGTACTGAGCCTTCTGGCGTTGCCGGTGTCCGCGACGCTCGCCCAAGCCCAGGTCGAAGTCGGCGACAACCTGAAGATGAACCTGAACGGCAACCTCGCTGTCGGGTATTCCGGTGACTACGGCGATAGCGGTTCGGGCCACGGCACGTATGGTGCGGGCGCGGGGCAGCTCTCCGGTTTCTTCTACAACCCCCAATTTCTCTCGTTCACCGTGAACCCGTTCTACAACCGCAATCAGGACAACGCCTCCTTTACCTCTGTTCTCAGTGATACCGGCGTGGATGCGAACGTCAACCTCTTTGGCGGAAGCCGATTTCCGGGCTCGGTAGGCTACAGCAAATCCTTCATCAAAGGCAGCCAGTACGGAATTCCGGGATCGGGAGGTTTAACCTCGGACAGTTCGAACCGGAATTTCAATGTGACGTGGAGCGAGTTGCTTCCCGACATGCCCTCGTTAACCGCAACTTTTGCAGATAATGCCAGTTCCTCCACCCTGCAAGGCGAAACAGGAACGACGGATTCGGCGTCCCGCACTTTCAATGCGATGTCGAACTACAGAATCGCAGGGTTCGGTCTCAACGCATTTCTGATGCATCAGAATTTCAGCGTAAAATTACCCGCTTTTCTTTCGCCAACCAACGCCACATCCAGTTCCTCGGGCACATCGTACGGTTTTTCGGCGAATCATCCGCTGCCTTTCTCCGGGGTCTTCACGGCCGGGTACAACCGGACCGACTACAGCAGCGAGAGCGGAGCGTATGCCAACAACGGCACGACGGATACAGCGGACTCAATGGTGGCGTTCCAGCCTACGCAGAGATTGACCGTGAATGGAGAAATCCGCTACACCGGGAATCTGATTGGAGCTCTGCAGCAGTCTCAGCTGCCGGGCGCGCCACCGCCTTTGCCGACGAATGACCAGGCATCGCATGCCGTGTCCGTCAGCACTTATGGGAGTTACAACCTGGGACGCGGCTTCATCCTGATCGGATACGCCAACCGGCAGACGCAGCATTTCGAGGGCGTTGACACCACAAGCAACCGGGCTGGTGGGACACTCACCTACCGGTATTCGCAACCCCTATTCGGCATGCTCTACTTCAGCTTCGGCTTGGTCAACAACGCCAGCAATTATGGCGGAGGGAGTCTCGGGTACGTCGGCAACGTGTCACTTAAGAAACAAATCGCGCATTGGCAGGTGGATACCGATTTCAGCTATGCACAGAATGTCCAAACTATTATCGCGAACTACACCACCAGCAATTACAGCTACGGTGGAATGCTTCGCCGGCGATTTGGTGCGAGTTCATCCTTTACAACGTCGTACCGGGGCATGGAGAGCGGGCTGACTCAATTACCCGGATACAGCAATCGCTCGGACACGTTTATGGCGCTTCTGAACCGGGGAAGGTACGGTTTTTCCGGAAGCTATGCGAAGTCGCACGGGACTGCACTCTTGTCTTCGGGCGGCATACTCACACCTAACGTGCTGTCTCCCTTGATCTCGCCCGACCAGGCGATCTACAGCGGAGAAGTGTACGGTGCCGGCATCAGTGTCGTGCCGATGAGAAAAATGATTATCAACGTGAACTGGTACCGGACGCGTTCGGATACAGAAACCGCAAGCGTGTTCTCAGCCAACAACAGCGAACGCCTCTACGGTCAGATGCAGTACAATCTGCGCAAGCTTTCGTTCCGGGCGGGTTATTGGAGAGTGAATCAGGGCATCAGCGCCGACGGGCATCCACCCACAACGGTCAATACGTATTTCTTCAACATCTCCCGATGGTTCAACGTATTCTAATCCGCACGTGCGCGAGAAGACTGCGCAGTGCTGCGTGGATCCTCTTGTTGTTTTTCAGTTTCCTCGTACAACCTCTCTTTTGTGCCAGCAGCAAGAAATCGCAACCCGCCATACCCATGCCCCCCGATCTCATACTGGAAGGGGGCCGCAAGCTCAGCTTCGAGCGGGTTCTCGGTTCAGAACGCGAGATCCGCGGCAAGCCCGGTTTCTGGAGAAAGCTGGTGGATGTGGTGGCCGGCGAACCGGACTACAAGAGGATGGTCCGGCCCTACGGTGTTGCAGTTGATTCGCACGGACGCGTCGTCGTTACCGATCCCGGGATGAACGGGATTCACATATTTGACGCAGAGCAGCACAAGTACAAGTTCGTCGAGCGCAGAGAGAAATCAAAAGACCCGATGCTGCAGCCGCAGTGCATCGCCGTTGATGCCGAGGACAATATCTATGTCACGGACTCAACTGCGGGCAAGATTTTCGTCTTCGAGCCCAGTGGCAAATACAAAGGCGTGTTCGGCAGCCTGAAAGGTGGGGAAGGATATTTCAAGCGGCCGACCGGAATCGCAATCGACCGCGAAACAAGACAGATCTACGTCACGGACACTCTTCGTGACAAGGTTTACATCCTGGATGCGAACGGACAGGTGTTGAACAGTTTCGGGCAGCATGGCGAGAAGAACGGCGAATTCAATCTCCCCACCGAACTGATGATCAAGAACGGCGTCCTGGCAGTCGTCGATGCGATGAACTTCCGCGTGCAGACCTTCGACGCTAAGGGAAATTTTCAGAGCGCGATTGGAGACCTCGGTGATTCCGAAGAGGCGCTGTTTCGCCCCAAGGGGATTGCTCTCGATTCGGAAAAACACATTTACCTGGTCGAGGGCCTGTCGAGCACCATCCAGGTATTTGACCGCGACGGACAGTTGCTCTACTACTTCGGCAGGCGCGGACGGAACTTGGGAGAGTTTCAACTTCCCGCGGGATTGTTTATTGATAAGACCGATCGTGTGTATGTAGTCGATTCATACAACCGCCGCGTGCAGATCTTCCAATATCACGGCGTGAAATTGAGTGCGCAAGGAGCGAGGCCATGAAAACCAGAGTGATGCTGTTCCTCTGCTTCGTAGCTTCGCTCGCATGGGCGCAATCGAGCGATGTGCTCGGATCGCATGACCTTTCGATGAGCGGCACGTCGCGGATTAAAGGCCAGATGTCCGCCGCCTGCCTCTATTGCCACGTACCGCACTCGGGACTCGGCAAGGGCCCGCTGTGGGGGCAAACGTTCTCGACTGCGCTGTATTCAACTTACACCAGCGGCACCGAGCAAAATGCAGCCATCCAACCGGAACTTGGCCAGGCAAGCTCGCTCTGCCTCAGTTGCCACGATGGGACGGTCGCGGTTGGGCAAGTGATTCCATACGGGCCCTACGCCATGACGGGCACGATGCCCAAGATGACCACGGAACTGCAGAGCACTCACCCCTTCAGCCTTCAACTTCCGCTTAAGGATGCAGCGAACCTGGTGGCTACCCTGGCGGCGAATGGAACCACTAACGACCCCACGCAAGCGGTCAAACTGATCCGGGGCAACCTGGAGTGCACAAGTTGCCATGAACCTCACAATCAAAGTATCGACAAGCATTCCCTCAATTTTCTAGTGAAGGATAACGTCAAGGGGGCAGTGTGCCTGGCCTGCCATGAAATAAATCCGCGGACCGTCAACGGCCACGATAATGTGCTCGCAACCTGGCCGGTCACGATCCACGCCACTGCCGGCAACCTGGTCAATCCGAATGCGGGATTGGGCGGATACAGCACGGTGGCGGAGTTCGCGTGCAATTCGTGTCATATCCCGCACGCCGGGAGCGGTGCCAAGGGATTGTTGCGGGGAAGCAACGAGGCCGATTGCATCACCTGCCATAACGGTGGCTCAGCGTTGTCGCCAGCGGCCCCGAATGTTTTTGCAGAGTTTGCCAAGCAGGGAGCGCATCCTTTTTACACTCCCACCGGATCGCATGATGCGAGCGAGGACGTGCTTCTCAATCAGAACCGGCATGCCACGTGTGCCGACTGCCACAATCCGCACACGTCCAACCAGGTTGTGACCTTTCCGCTTCCGCCGACATTGCGCGCGTCCCAGGATGGTGTTCCGGGAATTAGCTCTTCGGACGGCGTCACCGTGTTGAAGCCCGCCGCGAACCAGTTCGAAAATTGCCTGCGGTGCCACGGAACCAGTACCGGCAAGACCACGAACCCGGTGGTATTCGGATACCTGCCGGTGCGGGTTGTGGCCGCGCCGGATCCATTGAATGTGATTCTGGAATTCAGCCTTACTTCAACGTCCAGCCATCCCGTGACCCACGATCGGACCAGCCCGCTTCCTCAGACAAGCCTGCGTGCGAACATGCTCAATCAGGATGGCGCGACGATTGGGCGAGCGATGGGGAGTCGTATTCTCTGCACCGACTGCCACAACAGCGACGACAACCGCGAATTCGGCGGTACGGGTCCAAGCGGTCCCCATGGGTCGAGGTGGTTCCATCTCCTCGAACGACGCTACGAGTTCAGTCAGGCTGTCGTTCCGGGCGGGACGATTACCAATCTGTTTCCCACACCTGATCTCAGCGTGGCCGGTCCGTACGCGATGTGTGCCAAGTGCCACGACCTCGCGCAACTGATCAGCAATAGCAGTTTCACTGAGCATGAGCGTCACATCAACGCGGGCTTTTCTTGTTCGGCGTGCCACACCGCGCACGGTATGGGAACAGTATCGGCCTCGATCAGTGGAGAACGCCTGGTGAATTTTGACGCGGGCGTAGTTGCGGCCAAGACCGGAGTCCCCGTCTCCTACAACCGGGCCACCAATTCGTGCGCATTGGTTTGCCACAATCAAACCCATTGACGATGGGGCAGCGTTGCACAGGTAAGGCACTCTTCGGAGTTGCAGACACCGAGCGAAAGAACAATCCTCAGTAAATCAAACGAATGATGTCGCTATGATCGTCCGTCCACAGCCGTGGGCCGACTTCGTAGACGTATTGAACAGTAATCGACTCCAGGCCTGGAATGTTCAAGGAATCGGGGCCTTTCGACATCAGAAACCAGCCGCTATCGAAGGTGAGGCCTTGGCCATGGCTCATCGTCATGCGCGATTGAGAATGAAAATGTTGCGCGGCACCGAGGAGAACCGGAACGAGATTGACGTGTCTGCTCGTAATATGAACCGCAATGATCCCTTTGTCAGAGTCCAGTAGCTTCCAATAAGTTTCAAATGCCTCTTCTGTCAGCAGGTGCACGGGAATCGCATCCCCGCTGAAAGCATCGAGCACGAGGACGTCAAATTGTCTGGACCGGCCTTCCGCCAACTCGCGCTCAAGAGAAAGACGAGCGTCTCCCAGCACAGTTGTTACAGAAGCTGGCGAATCTTCTAGAAACGTAAAAATTGGCTGCTCGCCTTTCGAGAGCGCGACTACATCGGGATCGAGTTCGTAAAAGCGAATCGAATCGCCGGAGTGTCCATAGGTTGCGAGCGTACCTACTCCCAGACCAACCACTCCGATCCGCAAATTGCTGGTCCAACCCGACCTCTTGGAGTGATTGCGAAGGACCACTCCGATGCCGCTATCCGGGCCATAGTACGCGAGCGGGACACGTTGATCGGGAGGATCGAGTTGTGCGCCGTGCGTGGTCTGCCCATGAACGAGCATCTGCATGTTGTGGTCGCGAAAAACCCGAACCAATCCGAAGAAGTTGCGTGCGCTTGACACCATCCCAGGCTTCGGCCGCGCGTTGTAGCCAAGTACCACGAACGATCCTAACGCCAGCAGAGCCACGAGGATCTGTACGAAGCGGAACGTGGATTTTGGAGGGGTGGGAGATTGTTCGAAAACGAGCGTACCTAATACAACTATCGTTCCAATTAGAAAAACAATCGGATAAAACCTAACCACGGCGAGAACACCGGCTACTTCGGGATCCCAAATGCCAATCGCGTAGGCTACTACGATCGTGATTGCAACCACAGCCACAGGCAGGATTAAACTCCCGGAAAATATCCATGATCCCCGGTCGCGAAAGAGCGTAATCAGCAGCAGTAAGACAGCCAGTCCAAGTGACAACTCGAATTCAACGAACGATGTAAACAGGCGAGGGGCGATCAATGCTACGAATATGCCGCCGGCGGCTCCGCCTGCCGAAATCGAGAGGTAGAAAGACGTGAGGTGACTGGCTGCAGGCTTCGTAATGGCCAGCTCGCCGTGGCAGATCATACAGGTTGCGAACAGGACCACTAGCGGGAACAACAAACGAGCAAAGACGCTCAGATGTGTTTGCAGGGCAGCGCAAGTCAGGAAGAGTGCGATTCCAAAGAGCGGGTGAAAGACGGCTCGTTGATACCAGCGTGGATGATCGAAGCAAAAAATGAAACTGAACAGATAAATGGAAAGTGGCAGCACCCAAAAAAGTGGAACAGTAATTACCTCCTGGCACAGCAAGTTGGTGGTTGCCAACAGCAACGAAGAGGCGCATGCCGCCAATACAAACCACAGCAAGAAATTGAGACGGCTGTAAGGTGTGGCCGCAGAATCCGGGAGTTCCTGCGATTGGGCAATGGCGGCGATGCCGTAGTCCCTGGTTTTGCGGCTGCACAGCAGGCAGGCAGCGACGAAGACGCAGAACAGGATTGCCCACAATTGCCCTAGTGTCTTCAGGCGAAGAGTCGGCTCTAAGAGAAATGGAAAAGCTAAGAGTCCGAACAACGATCCGAGATTTGAGAGAGCGTAGAGCCGATATGCCCTTTCTCCGGCACCAATGCGGCTGAACCAGGATTGCAACAGCGGAGCCGTCGTGGACAAAACAAAAAAAGGTAGGCCGGTGGTGACCAGAATGATCAAACAGACGTTTGCCACCGGGTGATCACTTTGCGGCGGCTTCCAGTTCGCGCCGGGAGTGATGGCAGAAGGCCACACAACCGACAGAGCTAACACCAGGAGAATCGCAGCCGACATCAGAAGCGCGTGCAGTTTGAATTGTCCGGAAAGCGGAAGACGCGTCGAAACCAGATGGGAATAGACATAGCCCGCCAGAAGCAGCAACTGGAAGACCAGCATACTGGTTGTCCAAACTGCCGGCGAACCACCGAACCACGGCAGAATGTGTTTGTTCACAATCAGCTGCACTTGAAAGAGAAGGAACGCACTCAAGAATGAAGTCACCGCAAAGAGCAGCAGTGTTGTGGCGCCCACCGATGCTGGTGTTGCATCGGTGACAGTCACCCGGTTATTCGTTCCCATGCCCATCTCGACTCGCGGAGCGTGTGGCTGTATCCCGGACGGCCGGGCCGAAGAATGTGAGGGCAATCAACCTGACCTGAGCCGATCCTTTAGCCGGTTCGTGGCAACACTCACAAAAAGTGTGAGCAGATTCGCTTCACCTGGGGCGTGAGGCGAGGTTACAAGCCACTCCATATCTCCTCGGATCACTACTCCGCCAGTGGTTTTCCCTTGGTGCCGGGCTTCACTTCCGAGTGTTTCTTGGCTTCAGCGATCATCTGTTCGACTTTGTCTTTTGCTTCGTAGTTGGGGTTCGTCGCCAGCAGCTTTTCCCAATCCGCCACGGCTCCAGTAACGTCCATCTTGCCCTGCCACTTTACGAGTCCTCGATTGAAGAGCGTGTTCGCTTTATTCGGCTCGTCAGTGAGCGCCTTGCTGAACTCCGCGATTGCGGAATCGGCGTTGCCCATGTACCAGTACGCCGTGCCCATGTCGGTACGTACACCGGCGTCCGAAGGCCTTGTTTTAAGGGCACGTCCGTAGTAGTCAATTGCGATCGGATACTGCTGTGCGTCGTAATAACTGTTGCCAATACTCGCCAGCAAATCTGCATTGGTAGGATCCGCTTTTAGTTTTTCGATCAGTGGCGCCGCCTGTGTGTCGGCCATGGCCTTCAATTGGGCGGGACTTGGCATCTGGGACGCGGGTTGTTGCGTCGTCGGTGCGCTCGCCATATCCGGAGCGGCCGCCGCGGGACTCTGTGATCCGCGAATCAGCCAGCCGCCAGCGATTCCAACGAGCAGGCAGATCACGGCGAGAACATAGGCCTGCACGCTGGTCCACTGCTGGGTAGAGGTCCGATTTTCAACTGTCATGGTCAGGTACTCCCTTAGAGCCCGTTTCGGTCTCTGGTCTGATTAGCTCTTACCTTGCGCCTGGACACCAGCGATCAACTTTTTTACTGCGGCCTTACGGTCCGCGCTCAACTGCGGATTTGATTTGAGCAATTCCTGCCAGGCGGCTACTGCTCCCTTGCCGTCTTGTTTCCCTTGCCACTTGATCATGCCAAGGTTGAACAATGTATTCGCATCCTTGGGGTCATCGTGCAGCGATTGGTTCAGCTGTGCGATCGCTTCTTCGACATCGCCGTTGTAATACAGGCACGAAGCGAGGTCAGTGCGAATGGCAACGTTCTTGGGGTCGGATTGCAATGCCTTGTCGAAGTACGAGGCCGCTTCCTTGAATTGATGAGTGGACTTGTAGACCAGTGCCACCTGATTGAGCAGAGCGCTGTTGTTGGGATCGCTCTTGAGCTTTTCGAGTAGCGGCTCCGCCTTCTTGTCAGCCATCTGCTTCATCTGCTCGAGAGTTGGCCTTCCGCCAGCCATGCTTGCACGTGTGGCTGTTTCAGCCGGGCCCGCCGAAGCGGCCGGGGGTGCGGCAGGCTGCGATCCACGGAACAGGTAGCCGATCGCCATGCCAACTACCAGGCAAACCGATGCCATCACGAACACTTGTTTCTTCTCCCAGTTCGTTCCCGAAGCGAGCGGCGCGGCATCATTTGCCATAAGAATTAGGAACTCCCGAAGGTGACGGACACAACCGCCACCGAGCCATCCTTGTGACTTCTAACGTATCGCTGGGTGGCCAAGCGGGACAATAAGCGGGATCACATGAGTTTGTGACGTAAATCACAACGAGAGAAGAATCGGAGGGAAAAGCGGGGGCAAAATTAAAAGGGCCGTGACATTGGTTATGCTCTAGCTGCTCGCTCCTGCGAGGGAGCTAACAACGTGGAGACATGCACCGTCACGACCCTCGATGTGACCACTGCTTTCGCAGTTCCAAACCCCGGCTGAACCTCGCAGAACAGTCGGTTTTTTCGGGTCTGGCAGCTCGCCGAGTCACCCCAGCTTGCCTGTCACTCAGCCTACTTCAGGTCCGCCACGGTTTATTTTGGCGTTCCCTTTCAGCCGTCGACGGGACCCAAGTTAAGCGCAACCCCATAAAAAGTCAATGCCGCTTTTCGGTGCAATTGAAGAATAAAAAAACGTCGTCGATGAATGTTACAAGTGGATGAATCGGAAACATTTGGCAAAACAGAAATTAATTCGGGACTAGTTTTGCACAGAATTTCGCACAGAATTTCGCGCGCCCGTTACGGCCGATATTCGCCAAAAAGTTATCTTCTTGACGCGACGCCTTCTTCTCGCGCATGTTGGTAGGAGCACAGGGTAGCAATGTCAGTATTCGTAGCTTACGTTGATGGCGGCTCGCTGGGAAATCCTGGACCATCCGGGATTGGCGTCGTCATGGACTCTCCCGAACGCGATCCCATCCGAATTTCCAAGTGGATCGGCCATCAGGACAACAACGTAGCCGAGTACATCGCCCTGCTCGAAGCCTTGCAGTGCGCCCTCAATCTCAACGCCAGTGGCTTGCAGGTCTATTCCGATTCCCAGGTCGTTGTCCGCCAGATGCGCGGCGAATATGTTTGCCGCAGCCCGCGCCTGTATTCCCTGCATTGGATTTGCCGCAAGCTAGCTCGCTCCCTGAGTTTTTCCATCAACCACGTGTCGCGCGAAGATAATCTTGAAGCTAACCGACTGGCGAACGCGGGCGCGCGCCGGCAGAACTGCTAGCCCGAACTAGTCACCGGAGTGGCATTGTTGGTGTAATCGCGAGCTTTCAGCAGCTAATCCCCTTCGGCCTCCAAGCCGATGGCCTCAATGAAGGCCGCCATGTTGGGCGCAATTTCCTTCGCGCTCTCTGGCCCTGCAACCTGGTCAATCGTCACAATAGGCCAAGGTGGCCCGATACGTAGGTCGAATGCAATAGACTCAAGTCCGCCGTTGCTGCCGAAGAACATGAAGGTCGGAAAACATTCAAGAACTTGCTGATTAGTGTGACAGAGTTCGATGCAATCCTTCACTGCATAGAGCTGAAACCATAAAGGCGGCAATGCAACAGGCCCTTCTCCCCCATTGCTGAATCGCAAGAGTTCAAGATATTCCGCTGGTAGAACTGCTCTTGCCCTCGATTCCAAGAGTGCGATTTCGTCTTGTGAAGCTGGCCCATTAGCCTGCCAGTCGCGTTTTGGTTGGCTGAGGACGTCCCACACGCTCATTAAACTGCTCTTTCGGCAGAAGAGTTCACTTGATAACTGACGAAATCTAGCGATTTCACTCTACTGAGCAAACGAAGACAAATCACTGCCATCTCCCTTACGCCCCGCTCTGAACCCTCTGCATCCACTTCCACGCACTCGAAACAATCTCCGGCAGTCCCCGAGTCGCTTTCCATCCCAATACTTTTTTTGCCAGGGTAGGATCCGCTACCAGCACCGGCGGATCTCCCGCTCGCCTTGGCCCCATGGTGCGCCGCACAGGTTTGCCAGTCGCCGCCTCTGCCGCATGAATCACCGCCAGCACGGAATCCCCATTGCCTGATCCAAGATTGAGAGCGATCGACTCGCCGCCTTTCTCCAGATGCTGGAGCGCCCGCACGTGTGCGTCCGCCAGATCGTTCACGTGGACGTAGTCGCGCACGCACGTTCCATCCGGCGTTGGATAGTCGGTGCCGAAGACTTTCAGTTCGGCGCCGTCTTGCGTGGCCGCGAGAGCGAGCGGAATCAGATGGGTTTCCGGCGTGTGCATCTCGCCAATCTCGCCGCTTTCATCCGCCCCGGCGGCGTTGAAATAGCGCAAGCGTGCCGACCGGAATCCATACGCGTGGTCGTAGGCTTCAAGCGCGTACTCACAAAATAATTTGGACGTTCCGTATGGATTCACCGGCTGCCGCGAATTGTCCTCCGTGATCGGCACCTTTGCCGGCTCGCCATACACCGCGCAGGTTGACGAAAAAACAAAGCGACGAATCCCCGCATCGAGTGTGGAATTCAACAGGCTTAGCGCGCCTTCCACATTATTGCGGAAATATTTTCGCGGGTTCTCGACCGACTCGCCGACATAGGCGGCTGCGGCAAAGTGCATCACTCCTTCGACCCGCTTCAATACTGGCCGCAACTTCGCCTCATCGGCAATGTCGCCCTCGACTAACTCAAATCCCTGAGCCAGCCGTCGATGGCCATTCACCAGGCTGTCGTAAATGATCGCTTCGTATCCAGCCCGCCGCAGAGCGCGTGCCGCATGACTGCCGATATAACCTGCCCCGCCTACTACCAGAATTGCCAATGGATTGGCCCTCGTTCCTGTGTTGAACTACCGCCTGAACAAATCATTCTATTTGAGCGGATGGAAACATGACTTGCAAGGAGCCGGGTTTCGATTTTCAATCGGAGAGCCCCAAGGCTGGCCCATGTTCCCAATCACTCCGGACGAACAAATCCGCAACCAGGTGGCGTCCACAGATACGCCGCCCGAACTGTCGGTTGTTCTCCCCTGCCTTGACGAAGCGCGCACGCTGCCGGCCTGCATCGCGCAGATTCAGCGCGCCATCGCGGAACACAGCATCCACGCCGAGATCATCGTGGCGGACAACGGAAGCACCGACGGCTCTCCCGCGCTCGCGACCTCACTGGGTGCCCGGGTTGTGGCTGTCCCCGAACGCGGTTATGGCAGCGCATTGATGGGCGGCATCGCTGCTGCCCGCGGGCGCTACGTCATCATGGGCGATGCCGACGCCAGCTACGATTTCGGTGACATCCCGAAATT
Source organism: Acidobacteriota bacterium (assembly GCA_016196065.1). NCBI lineage: Bacteria > Pseudomonadati > Acidobacteriota > Acidobacteriota bacterium. The sequence continues at coordinate 339,325 of JACPYL010000027.1, forward strand.
TATCGAGCAACTGCGCGCCGGCGCAGACCTGGTCATGGGTAATCGTTTTCGCGGAGGCCTACAGAAGGGCGCGATGCCGTTTCTCCACCGCAATCTCGGCAACCCGGTGCTGAGTTTTCTGGGACGCCTTTTCTTCCACGCTCCCTGCGGAGATTTTCACTGCGGCCTGCGCGGATTCAGTATGCAGGCCTATCGCCGCATGGATTTGCAAACCACGGGGATGGAATTCGCCAGCGAGATGGTGGTGAAGGCGTCGCTGTTCAAAATGAAGATTGCCGAAGTGCCGACCACGCTTTCGCCTGCCGGACGCGATCGCCCGCCGCACCTCCGCAGTTGGCGCGACGGTTGGCGCCATCTGCGCTTTCTCATGATGTACAGCCCGCGCTGGTCGTTCCTCTATCCCGGTGCGGCCCTGATGGTCGCCGGCACGGCGCTCGCATTGTGGCTCTTGCCGGGACCTCGCACTGTGGGATCGATCACCATCGATATCCATACTTTGCTGTACGCGGTCATGGCAATCCTGATCGGTTTTCAGATGGTGACGTTTTCGATCTTCACAAAAGTATTTGCGATCACGGAAAAATTGATGCCGGAGGACACGCGCCTGAATTGGTTGTTCCGCCATTTTCAGCTCGAAACCGGATTGTTGATCGGCGGCTTCCTGATGGCGGCTGGGGTGGGTCTCGCTGGCTATTCACTTTTCTTGTGGAATGCGCACGGCTTTGGGCCGATGGATCCAGAAGGCCTGGTGCGCGTGGTGGCCAGCACCATCGTCCTGTTCACGATCGGCGTTGAAATCTGCCTTGCCAGCTTCTTCCTGAGCATTCTCGGACTACGGCGGAAATAGCAAAATTACTCAGCGTCCCGGGTTTTCCGGCACAGCACCTGATACTGACCACCCAGTGGGATTTTTCTCAGCAAAGCTTCGAGAGGACGTAAAGCGGAGAGAGATTTTGGGAAGAAGAACAGGTAATCCGTGCGCAGGATTTCGAATCCCGCATCTCGCAACATATGGCCTGCTTCAACCGGAGAAATTGTGATCGCATCTTCGTCGAAGGAGCAACGAGACATCACGTACTGCGTCCCGGGATTCCAGGGATTGTTTTCCCACAAGGCAAAGACTCCTCCGGGACGCAAGGCCGCTCGAATGGATCGCAATGCTGCAGCGCGCTCCTCAATGGGGATGTGATGGAAGACTCCATTGCTGTAGGCGCAGTCGAGATTACCGGGCGGCCGAAATTCTGAGAGCATCTGGAATTGGATCTGGTCTGTCGAATAGGTCCGTTGCGCTTGCTTGATGATCTCGGGAGAGGAATCCACTCCGATCACCGAGGCGCACCGTAACTCCGCCAGCAGCAGGGGAGCCGTCGAACCGATCCCGCAGCCAAAATCAAGCGCGGTTGCCGGCTGCATGCCCAGCCGCACCAGGCAATCGGCCAGCCAGCGAACCCGTCCCCGGGCAAAAAAGGCCGAGTCTTCCCCGGTAGCGGCGAGCGCCTGGTTCAGATAGGAGTCATAGCCGCTTGCATACTGGTCGAAACCGTGTCGCTCCGGGCTGGTGCGTTCTGAGGACGACGCCATACGACTTATCCTACTCACGGAACCATCGGCTGGTATACGGCACGACGGCTCCAGAGCAACACTTTCCAAACGGGGCAGTCGCGCGCCAGTGCGCTAGAATGATGGATTCCGCATGCCTGCAGACAAAATCCTTATCGTCGACGACGAACGCCTGGTGCGCTGGTCTCTTCGCCAGAAGTGCGAAGAATGGGGCTTCCAGGTATTTGAGGCCGACGGCGGCGAAGCCGGACTGAAACTGGCCCAGGTGGAGTCTCCCGACCTGGTGTTGCTCGACGTTCGCATGCCCGACATCAACGGATTGCAAGTCCTCGAGCAGCTCAAGAAAAATGGCGAAGCTCGCGCCGTGATCATGATCACTGCCGATCCGCAGGTCGACGACGTAAAAGTTGCGCTCAAGCTGGGTGCGTACGATTTTGTCGGCAAGCCTCTGGACTTCGAAGAACTCCACGTCACCATCAAGAATGCGCTGGAAGCGTCGCGCCTGCGTTCCGAGGTGCAGTCGTTACGCGGAGAAGTCAAGCGCACCACCGGATATCACGAAGTTGTTTCGACGTCCGCGCAAATGACGGAGCTGATGAATTTCGTGCGCAAGGTTGCCGCCAGCGAAGCGACGACGATCCTGATCCAGGGGGAGAGCGGCACCGGCAAGGACCTGATCGCGAAAGCCATTCACTATGAAAGCTTCCGCCAGGAGCGGCCTTTCGTCGCCATCAATTGTTCCGCCATCCCTGAAACTTTGATGGAAGCCGAGTTGTTCGGCCACGAAAAAGGTGCCTTCACCGATGCCAAGCAGTTGAAGAAAGGCTTGTTTGAAGTCGCCGACGGCGGCACGCTGTTTCTCGACGAGATCGGAGAACTGTCGCCGCTGCTGCAAGCGAAACTACTGCGCGTACTTGAGGATCAGATTATCCGCCGCGTAGGCGGCATTCGCGACATGCAGGTCAATGTTCGAGTGATCGCAGCTTCCAACCGCGACCTGGAAAAAGAAGTTCGCGAAGGAAATTTCCGGCAGGACCTCTACTACCGCCTGGCGATTATCGCGATCTTCATCCCGCCGCTGCGCGAGCACAAAGACGACATTCTCCCGCTCGTGGATTTTTTCATCGAGCGCTATAACCGCCGCTTTCGTAAATCCGTTCGCGGACTCGCCGACGAAACGCGCCGCTTGCTCTTGCAACACAACTGGCCGGGCAATGTCCGCGAGCTGAAAAATTCGATTGAGAGGGCGATGATCCTCGAAGAAGAATCGCGGCTGCGTCCCGTTTATCTGCCATTTTCCGTGAGCGAAGCCAGCGCCGGACTTACCGCCTTCGAGCGCACGGCAACGCCGGAAAGCGGCCAGGCCCTGCCCAACGGACGGTTCCTGCCCCGCCTGTACATCCCCGAAGGCGGCACGTCTCTCGAAGAAGTGGAGCGGACCTTGGTTGAACTCGCCATGAAGCAGGCCAATCACAAACAGACGCATGCCGCCCGCCTGCTCGACATCAGCCGCGACGCTCTGCGCTACAAGCTGAAAAAATTTGGACTGGTACCCGGCGACGAACCCGAGGCGCAGGACGAATCGAAAGAAGCCTGATTGCAAACAAGCCTAGAAGAGAAATTACGCCGAAAATCCTGCGTAAATGCTGCCGTAGAGACGCGGGTTGCCGCGTCTCCCGCCGCATAGTGGTAATATCTTCAAGTCAACCCCGCGCTGCCGGCCTCGGTAGCGTACTCGTGTCGGGACGTAGCGCAGCCTGGTAGCGCACTTGCTTGGGGTGCAAGGGGTCGCGAGTTCAAATCTCGCCGTCCCGACCAAATATTTCCTGATTCTTCCCGGTCGTATTCCTCTCACATCTCGAAGAACGCGAAGCCCGGGCGCTCGGCTTACGGTACGATCATGTGGTTTGAAGGAGTTCATCATGGGCAGCCTGACTCTTCTCCATTCCCTAAAAGAAAGTATCCTCGGCCAAGCGTCGGTGAAGGCCGTGTACGGCGAGCCGATCACCGTGCACGACAAGACAATCATTCCGGTGGCAAAAATCCTATACGGTTACGGCGCGGGCGCCGGCTCTGGACGCACGGGCGAGGGCAACTCCAGCGGCGAGGGCAGCGGAGGTGGCGGCGGAGTGAAGGCAGTACCGGTTGGCGTGATCGAGGTGACCAGCCAGCACACGAGATTCGTTGCAATCTCAGACAAATGGAAATTGACCGGTGCTGTGCTGGCGGGAATCGGTCTTACACTGCTTTGGGGCAGGTACAAGAATCGTTGAGGCCAATGGCGGGTGGCCGTGTTGATGGAAAGTTGAGATCACGACTCAACCCTGCGCAGTCGTCATCCGTGATTCCCACGTCTCGAACCCCGCGAGAAATGGGGCACCCCGAGTGTCTGTGGGAGAAGTGGGCCACCCGCCCGACACGGTTATCTAGTCAGCCGGTGAATTGCAGTCTCCTCCAGTTACACCAGCGCTGTTTCCGACCGTGCGGCAGCGGCCTTCACGACGGCACGTGGAAAGATCGTCCTCCAATCCAGGAAGATGTTCGGCAAGAAGGCGGCAAGAGCGATGGTGGTCCACACCACCATCTCGACGCCGGCGGAGCCCAACTGGAAGACTGGAGGAATGGGAATGATCATGCGCGCGACGGTGAATACCATGGCGAAGGGATAGCTGCGGATCATCCACCGGCGGTGCTGCGCGATGTTGCCATTGCGTATGCAGTAGAGCGCGATCGCAGTGGTCACGATCCATCCAAACCCTTGCACGGCCGAAGCGGCGACGAGGGACAGGGAACCGATCTTCATCGCGATGGGAATTGCGAATGGGACGGAGGTGAACACACTCACGACGTAAACGTACCCCAGTGTGCGATGGATCCTCAGATAGCGTGCGCGCAGACGATTGGAGAACTGGAAAGCGCCCAGCACCATAGCCAGCGCGCCAAAAAAACCGTGCGCGACGAGGTACCACTTGACGGGCGCGAAGTGGAGCGCGATAGGCGAGGTGGGGTTAAAGATGTGCATGTTCTTCATGTACGTAACGAACACGGTCAGTAGACCGAAGACGACAAAGAACACGAGCTTGGCTTGAGAACGCGAGCGTTGGCCAGACGCGGTCGGAGTAGACATTGATCACCCCGTGGATTGCGACGAGGATAGCAGAAGAGGAACCCAGTCTGGGGTCCGATTCTGGATCTAAGATGGTAAAACTCTGTGGGCGCCGGGCGGCCGGGCACCCCGAAGTCTTTGTGGGTGAAGTGGGCTACACGCCTATCCGAGCGCGCTCTTCCATGCGCTGACTTTCGAAACCATCTCCCAGACCATGTCGTCCAGCGCTTCGGCGGATGATCCGCTCCGGGTGTTGGTGAGAGCGGCCCAACAGAAATGGCTGGCCGTGCGAACCAGGATTGCGCTGGTTCCACCCAGATCGCCGCCATGCCACCAGTGGCCCTTTTCGTTGACCATCCATCCCCGAGCGTAGTTCGGCGACGCGGCACTGGGTGTCGTCATCCTGCGAATCGTTTCTGGTTTCAGGATGTTGCGGCTCGCATCGAATCCATCGACGTGGGTCGCGAAGAGAACCAGATCCGTGGGAGTCGCAATCCAGCCGCCGTGCGAGTCCATTCTTTTCACGTTGATTGCATAGGGATCATCGTTATGGCCGGGCTCGGTTTGCTGGCCATAGTAAGTGACTTCTCCAGCAGCCCGCTTGGCCAACGAGTTCTCCGCAATACGCATGTCCTCGATTCCTGAAGGCGAGAGACTTGTCTTCCGAACGTAGTCCGCATAGGGAAGTCCGGTGACTTTTTCAATCACTCGGCCAAGCACGCAGTATCCAAAATTCGAGTACGCGAATATTTTCCCCGGGGGATTTTTCAGCGGTTTTGTGTCCAACGCCCACGAAATCAGTTCGGCTTGGCTCATGGCGGGACTGGAAAACATCGGATCGTCCTGCAAATCCCAACCGCCGGAGGTGTGGGTGAGCAAGTGATCGATCGTGATCTCTGCAATACCCGGTCCATAGGCTTTCGTGCCGTATTTCTTGCCCAGGATGCCGTGGACTCCAAAAACCAGGTCATCACTTTTGATTTTTCCGGTTTCGATCAAATGGAAGATTGCCGCAGAAGTGATCGGCTTGGAAATGCTGGCGATCCGGAAGAGGCTCGAGGTCGTGAACGGCTGGCGAGAGTTGCGACCTGTCTCTCCGAAAGCCTGTTGGTAGAGCAGCTGGCCGTTGAGAGCGATGGCCACGGAGAGTCCGGGCGCATTGAAATCGTGCCTGAATTTCTGGGCGACGTCCGCCATCGCGCTGCGTTCGGATTCCTGAATCCCATTGTCCGGCGAGGACGCGCGAAGCAGCTTTCGCCCGAGCAATGCAGGCACGATCACGGCCGCTCCGCGTGCGATCTGCTGGAGAGCAGTTCTTCTGGTTAATACATGTCCCACTCTGCGACCTTTCTCGAAACGGTGAACCGTGTCTTCGTGCCGATCGATTCCTCTCCGCGTCACTTCTTGCGATTCGCTTCGATCCATGCGGCAAATGACTGCACGAACTTGACGAGCAAGTCCCGCGTGCTCTGCTGAGTCAGGTTGCCGTGTTCGTCGAACAATTGCGTTGCGCCGCCGATGTAGGCTTCGGGCTGTTGCATGGCGGGCACATTCAAGAACACCAGGCACTGCCGCAAGTGGTGATTCGCGCCAAACGCGCCCAGCGCTCCGGGAGAAACGCTGATGACCGCTCCCGGTTTGCCGTCCCACACGCTCGCTCCGTAGGGGCGAGACCCGACGTCGATGGCATTCTTCAGAACGGCGGGCACGGACCGGTTGTATTCCGGCGTCACGAAAAGAACGGCGTCCGCCTTCTTCGCCTGCTGCCGGAACGTGACCCAGGCTGCAGGCGGGTTCTCGGACTCGAGATCCTGGTTGTAGAGCGGCAACTGTCCGATCTCGGCAATCTCGAAATTCAGCGGGGCGGCATTCAAGGCCGCCAGCGCGTGCGCCATCTTACGGTTCAGAGAGTCTTTTCGCAGACTCCCAACGAGGACGACTACATTCGCAGCACGTGTCATGGGGTCGCTTTCTTTTCGAATATTTTCCGAGCGTGTGAGGCCATCATGCGGGACACGGTTTTGCGCTGTCAAACAGCGGGGCAAAACCGCATCTGCCGTGTATCGAGGGGAGGCTTGCGCCTGAACGAGTTCCATTCCTGCGATAGAATCCCAGCGTTGTGAAAAGAGAACTGTGTGCTGACTGCTGAGTGCTGAATGCCGACTCCGACCACCCTTCCCGCCCGCTACTACAACGACCCTGACTATTTCCGCGAGGAACTGGAACGCTTCTACTGCCAGACCTGGATCTGCGCCGGCCGAACGGAACAACTTCCTGCGCCCGGCGACTACTTCCTGCGCGAAGTGGCGGGCGAGAGCGTGATCATCACGCGCGATCGCGACCACAAGTTGCAGGCATTCTTCAACGTCTGCCGGCATCGCGGCACTCGGCTCTGTTCCGCGGCGGAAGGGCAATTTGACGGACGCATCCGGTGCGGTTATCACGGGTGGACCTACGGACTCGACGGCAGCCTGATCGGCGCTCCCCACATGCAGGACGGTTTTTGCCGCGAAGACTATCCACTCAACCACGTGGCGCTGGACGTGTGGGACGGGCACATATTCATCAACCTCGCCTCGGCGAACGAAGGCTCGCAACGCGACACGCTTGCTGCTCAACTGGAAGACTTGCCACAAAAGTTCGCGCATTGGCAGATGGCTGATCTACGCATGCATCGACGCATCCAGTATGAAGTGAAAGCCAACTGGAAGCTGATCATGGTGAACTACAACGAGTGCCTGCACTGTCCGATCCTGCATCCGTCGCTGAGCGCGATTACTGATTACCTTTCGGGGGAGAACGACGAGCCGCGTCGCGGATACATTGGCGGCACGATGGATTTTCAGGGCGGCGCCCTGACCATGTCGAAAGACGGCAAGTTGCGACGCGACTACCTTCCGGGCTTATCCGCCGAAGAACGCAGCAAGGTTTATTACTACGCGGTGTTTCCCAATCTGCTGATCAGCCTGCATCCCGATTACGTGATGACCCACACGCTCTGGCCGCGCGCGGTCGATCGCACGGATGTGATCTGCGAATGGCACTTCCATCCCGCCGAGATGGCCAAGCCCGACTTTGAAGCCGCCGACGCGGTCGAGTTCTGGGACGCGACGAACCGCGAAGACTGGGCCATCTCCGAACTTTCGCACGCCGGAATCAAGTCGCGTGCCTACAAACCGGGCCCCTACTCGCGCTGCGAGTCGCTACCCCACGCGTTTGACAAGATGGTGCTCGAGCGCGAGAGAGAAAGTAAAAGGTAGCAAACCACTCCGTCGATCTACTTCTTGTGGAACATCTCAACGTCGATTTGAAGCTTCACGATATCGCCCACGACGGCTTCGCCGGTCTTGAGCATGTTGTTCCAGACCAATCCGTAATCCTGCCGCTTAAGGCTGCCGGTGGCGGAGAGTCCACGGCGCGCATTTCCCCATGTATCCGTGATTTCTGGCGTGGGGCCATCGACGTCCAGCGTGATCTCGCGGGTCACTCCGTGCATCGTAAGATCGCCAATCATTTGAAGTTTGCCGCCGCTATTCACGATCTTCTTGGATTTGAAATCGATGGTGGGAAATTTTTCCACTTCAAAAAAGTGGGCACTTCGCAAATCGGCGTCGCGCGGTGCGACGCGCGTATCGACGGAGTTGACATCGATGCTCGCAGAAACCTGGGACTGGACGATGTCCTTCTCGTTGAAATCAACGTTGCCGCTCACTTTGGTGAAGGTGCCCGTCACGTTGGAGATGGCCATGTGTCGCACTGTGAATTGCGCGGAGGAATGATTTGGGTCGATTGTCCAGGTCAGCGTCTGTGCGAACGCCGGCATGACTGTGAATAGTCCTAAAACCAAGAGTGCGAATAACCGATTGAAAACTTTCAAGATAGAGACCTTTCTTTAGTCTGGCAAAAGTGATTTCTGATTCTCTAAAGACTATCGGCAGCAATCGAAAGTCGCAAATTATCCTGACGCCCGGTTGGTAGCGCGCCGGTTTCCGCCAGCTTCAAAAGCCTTAACCACGAAGGCCACGAAGGTACACACGAAGTATCACGAAGGATTTTGGTTTCATTCTCTCGACTTGGTGGACCTTCGTGGTTTCCTCCGTGGCCTTCGTGGTTGAAGGGTTTGCGGTTTGGTCGGTTTGCGGCTTACCCCGGCGGAGCGCTATAGTTTTACCCGGCCATGTTTACTGATTTCACTGCGACTGACCGCTGGACCAAGAAGCCGGTCCATTGCCTGTATAACTGCCTGATCGTGGCTATCGCCACGCGTCATGCCGACGCCGTCGACATCAAGTTCCTGGTGGATGGCCGCACGGTCTGGGTGGCTCTGCCTCATCCGGCCTGGGTCGAATACAAGAAGCGGACCGGGAAGTTGATCACGGACGCTCTGGCCAAGGAGATTGCCGGCCACTACATCAAGACTGGCTTGGAGTCGGGCGAGGGCGTAGGCAAGGAAATGTACTCCCTGACCATCGACGAGACGCTCAAGCACCTCGATGCAGTGGTCACGGAGTCCGGTTCTCGGGCGTAGCTGCGGTTCAGTCGACTCTCCGGCGGTTCCAGCTCCAGCAGCACTGTCACACCTCCCTGTGATATCCAACACATCGGCAGTCCTGAGCGCCAACCATAATTAATAGCGATGCAGGTGCCGTGCCATGGGCATCCACCCCGGCACCGGGTTCGACTTGGAAAGAGCCGCCCAATGAGGGACAATTATCTGTTTGCCTTACTTGCCGGGGACTCAGTTTTGCAGCCATAGCCATCCCTTCCTGAGTTTTATTGGGAAGGCGCGGGTGCTCGGAGCGTGCTTCATTTAAGGAGTTGCCATTATGTCCAGCCTCATCTTGGATGTCGAAACCAGCAGCACCATGAGACACAAGCGATTGGCGCAGTGGGTCGAGGAGTCTGCGCAGCTCTGTAAGCCAGACCGGGTGCACTGGTGCGACGGCTCCGACGCGGAATATCAGGCCATGTTGCGAGCCATGGTGCTCTCAGGCACGGCAATTCCTTTAGCGGACGAGAAGCGCCCCAACAGCATCCTGGTCCGTTCCAGCCCGGCCGACGTGGCTCGGGTGGAAGACCGGACATTCATCTGTGCGCGGACCAAGGACGAAGCCGGTCCCACCAACAACTGGGAAGATCCCGCCAAGATGAAGGACAAGCTGAAGGGCCTCTACAGCGGCGCGATGGCGGGACGCACGATGTTTGTCATCCCCTACAGCATGGGACCGATCGGATCGCCGATCGCCAATATTGGAGTTGAGATCACGGATTCGCCCTACGTGGTTGCGAATATGCACATCATGGCGCGAGTCGGGACACGCGTGCTTGAGGTGCTCGGCGAAGACGGCGAGTTTGTGCGCGGGATGCATTCGGTAGGTGCACCGCTTGGACCGAACGATCAGGATTCTCCCTGGCCGAACAACGCGCAGGACAAGTACATATGCCATTTCCCCGAGACGCGCGAGATCTGGTCCTACGGTTCGGGCTACGGCGGCAACGCGTTGTTGGGAAAAAAATGTCATGCCCTGCGAATCGCATCCGTGCAAGCTCGCGATGAAGGCTGGATGGCGGAGCACATGCTCATCCTGAAGATGACCAGCCCGGCGGGACAGGTGAAATATCTGACTGGCGCATTCCCCTCGGCATGCGGCAAGACGAATCTGGCCATGCTGATTCCGACGATCCCGGGATGGAAAGTGGAAACGGTCGGCGACGACATTGCCTGGATGAAGTTTGGCGCCGATGGCCGCCTCTATGCCATCAATCCCGAGCACGGATTCTTTGGTGTCGCTCCGGGCACGAGCATGAAGTCGAACAAAAACGCGATGCTCACCGCGACGCGGAATTCCATATTCACGAATTGCGCGATGACACCCGATGGCGACATCTGGTGGGAATCGATGACCGACGACAAACCTCCGACATTGGTCGATTGGCTGCGGCGCCCATGGACGCCAACTTCAGGACGGAGAGCGGCTCATCCGAATTCGCGCTTTACGACGCCCGCCAGCCAGTGCCCCGTGATCGCGCCCGAGTGGGAAGATCCTAAAGGTGTGCCGATCGACGCCATTCTTTTTGGCGGCCGCCGTGCCGGAATCGTTCCTCTGGTCACGGAGGCTCTCAGCTGGCAGCACGGAACATTTCTCGGCGCTACGGTCAGCAGCGAAACGACTGCGGCCGCAGCCGGCAAAGTCGGACAACTCCGTCGCGATCCGATGGCGATGTTGCCCTTCTGTGGTTACAACATGGGCGACTACTTCGGACACTATCTGAAGATAGGGGAACGTCCGGGGGCGAAGCTTCCAAAGATTTATTACGTGAACTGGTTCCGGACCGATGAAAACGGCAAGTTCCTGTGGCCAGGGTATGGCGAGAACAGCCGCGTGCTGAAATGGATCTTCGAGCGCTGCGAAGGAAAAGTTCATGCAGTCGATACGCCCATCGGACGTCTACCCGAACCTGCCGATCTGGATACCAAAGGTTTGGATTTGCCGGCGTCCAATGTCGCGAAACTGCTTAACGTCGATATCGATGGATGGCTGGCAGAAGTGCCGCGCATCCGCGAGCACTTTGCCAAATTCGGAGATCGATTGCCCGAGGGAATGAAGAGCGAAGTGAACGATCTCGAAGCGCGCCTGCAAAAAGTCAAGAAGTAGAAGCAATTTGGCGAGTGCGAACAGCTTACCCGTAGAGACGAGGCTTGCCTCGTCTCGCCTGTTTCCCGAATGGCGCGGAAAAGACGCGGCAAGCCGCGTCTCTACGTTGAGAATTATTCAAGCCTTCTTGATCATGCGCACGAGCGCAACGAGAAGCACCGCTCCGATGATGGCGGTGATGATGCTGGGGATCAGTCCACCGCCGGAATATAGACCCAGCACTCCCAGCACCCAGCCTCCTACAATTCCACCCAGGATGCCGAGGACGATGTCTCCCAGGACTCCATAACCGGAGCCCTTCATGATCTTGCCCGCTGCCCAGCCTGCAATCAGACCCACCACGATCCAAATGATCAAGCCCATATCGGATTCTCCTCACAACGGGATTCGTGCGTGACGGGGAGTGTACCTGAAACGAATCTTCGCGGCCAGCACGAGGTCGCAATCCTGTGCTTAAATCGAAGTCATGTTCGCTCGAAAAATTCGCGTGGAATATTTGCAGGATGGCACCGCGCAGCCATGTCCATTGAAGTGGCTGGACAGTTTCAGCATGCGCAATTTCACCAACGCGAGCGTGTTCGACGATACTTTGCCGGTTGCCGATGGAACGATCGAAATCGGCACGCACGTCCCGCTCGACCAACTTCGCGAAGCAATGGAAGACTGGTTCCGCCGCAAGAGTTATTTGCCCAAGGATGCGGCCCTACAGGTGAGTGAGAACTAGAAACAACTAGGCGCCGAACGTGGATGAAATCTCCAGTTTCAGCTGGCGCGCAAACAATCGGACAATCATTCCGTCGAAACGGGTCCCGCTCGATTTCTCCAGTTCCGCCATCGCCTGATCGTGCGATTTGGCAGGAGCGAAAGAGCGGTCACTGGTCATATTTACGTAGGCGTCACTGACCGCGATAATTCTCGCCCAGAGCGGAATGTTCTCTCCGCTGAGCCCGGCGGGATAGCCGCTACCATCCAACGCTTCATGGTGGGATTGGACCGCCTGCTCGATCTCTTTGCCGTCTGGAAGTGCACGCAGCACCTGCGCACCTAGACGCGAGTGCGTTTTGATCACATCGTATTCGGCGTCGGTAAGCGGGCCGGGCTTGTTCAGGATGTGCTCGGAGATAAAAAGCTTTCCCACGTCATGAACCCGCGCAGCAAAGATCACGTTTTGCACTTCTTGCGGCAACAAATTCAGTCCGCGGGCAATGATCCCGGCGTAGTGGCCGCACTGCTCTCCGTGACCTGCCGCGTGCAGTTCGCGCATTTCCGAAGCGCGGTTCAGGGTCTCGATCCCTTCCCGCAAAGCTGCCCGGTCCAAATCCTCGCGGCCTCCGCATAGCTTCCGCAATGTAGCGACCAACTCTTCCAGATCCTCGGGACCGCTATTTTCACGCTGCAAGAATCCTTCAATGTAGCCCGAGACCAGTTGCCGCTGGATGCCCGAACCTTCCGCGTCGCCGAGTAACTCCGCGGACCGCACCTGATTTCCGCCGGCATGTTTCGAGATGTACATGCCCGCGTCCGCCACTCGAATGATGTCTTCCGGCGAGAATCCGTGCACGGGGAAACTCGCAACGCCGAAGCTGCCCGTAATCTGGTGCTCTTCCAGCATCGGATCGGTAGCCAGCCACAAGCGCAGCCTCTCTGCTAGTACTTGCGCCTGATCGATACTTGTTTCCGGCATCAGGATGATGAATTCATCGCCGCCATAGCGGGCAACCACGTTGGACTGCCGGCACTTCTGTTCCAGCAGACGACCGACACGAGCGAGCACCAGGTCGCCCTCCAGATGTCCGAGGCTGTCGTTGACTTCTTTGAATTTGTCGAGATCGATTAGGACAACCGAAAACGCACGCCCGGAGCGCGAAGCGCGCTTCCATTCCGAACTGAGCGCCTCCCAGAAGAAACGGCGCGTCTTGATACCAGTCAGGCCGTCGGTGATCGATTGCTGCTGCAGTTTCTGGAACACGAACGAATTGTGCAGAGCCGTCGCCAGCAAGTCAGCCAGCGTATTCAGGATCAGCACATCCTGCGGCGCAAAAACATTTTCGTTGCGGCTCTCGATGTTCAGCACGCCCAACAGAGTTTCGCCGTACGTAATGGGCAGGCAGAGCACAGCGCGCGATTCGGGTAAGACTCCTGAAAGATGGCCAGTCCCGGCATTCTGTACGAGCGCGCTCACGCCTGTTCGCGCAACCCGGCCCAGGATGCCTGTCCCGACCGCAATCCGTCGGCCCAAAGCCTGGGACGTGGTTCCCGCCTCGGCTTTGATCTCGATATCCTTGGTGGCGTAGTCCATGATGCCGATGCCGATGTGGTCGTAATGGAAGTTCTTCTGGATTTCACGCACGATGTCGCCCATCATCTGTTCCGCATCCTGACTGGAAATTGCGGTCTTCGAGATGGTGTTGAGAAACGCGAGATGTTTGGCGCGGCGCTGTTCTTCGGTAAAAAGACGGGCGTTTTCAATCGCAACGCCGAGTTGTCCGGCCGCCGTCTTCATGACCTCCAGGTCACGGGCCTGGAATACGTATTCGCGGGTCGTACTGAGAGCGCCCATCACGCCCGCTGGCTTGCCTCCCAGCAGAATCGGAACCGCACAAAAAGACTTGGCAGGCCGCGGTGGAACAAAGTCTGCTCCAATCTTGGCGCGATACTCCTCCAGGTTGGCTTGGATCAGCAGCGGCTGACCCGTTCGAATGATGTGTTCGCTCAAGCCATTGGTGGCCGCGCGCGAACGCTTGGGCAGAACTTGCCCGGCCTCGCTCTCCAGTTCAAAACGAATTTCATCGTCTTCCTGGAAGGCGATATAGAACGTGCTGGTATCGAAAATCTGTCCGAGTTCGACGTGGACGGTGCGCAACACTTCATCCTGGTTCAGATGCGAACTGATTGCCTGTCCAATTTCGTTGAGCAGTTCGTACTCTTTCGTGCGCCGCTGCGCGTCGTGCATTACCACATAGTTTTCGAGCGTCAGCGCGATCTGCAGGGTCAGGCCGATCAGCAACCGCAAGTTGGAGGAACCGAACATGCGGCGCTCCGAGTGCGGGAACAGAATGACGCCAAAATTGTGTTCGCGTGTTTGCAGGCTCACCGCCATCAGGTCGCGGATACCTTCCGAAAGCAGCGTCTGCTTGAAGGCCTCAAAGCGCCCTCCCGGCAGAGCGGGTAGAGGCTCTTCCATCTCGGCCAAGCGATGGAATGTCACCACGCCGCCGCGCCGGTACGCGAGTTCAGCGAGATAGTTTCCGGCGCCGGATTTTTGCAATTTCTCCAGGAAGTCGGCCGAGTACCCGTTCTGCACCGATGGCAACGTGGCACGCCAGGGTTCTGAGATCAAAACAGCGGCGCGGTGCGACGGCAAAGGCGCAGCCAAGCGGTCGAGGAATCCTTGCATGCTGGGGATGAGATCGTGAGCAGACAGCAGGCGCCGCGGATCCACTCCGAGCGTCGAAAATGCGAGAGCATTCTCCTGCACCGCGTTGCGCTGGTTCTCGGCCAGCACCATCACCATGGCGATCGCCAGGAGCATCTGGGGAATCGGGCCCAGGAAGTCGGCCGTCTGTCCGAAGACATCCATGAAGGGATATCGAACCTGCCCGACTCCCATCAGTGCGGCCCAGAACGCCAGCGAAATTGCCAACATCCAAAACGCCGCCGAATTCTTACGGTAAGCGTAAAGGTAGAAACGGCAGGAGCAGTACAACAACACGGCGGCTAATCCGAGTTCCAGACGGAAGTAGACGGGCAGGACAGCCTTGTCGTCGAAGACTCCGCGGACCATGTGTGCGCGCAAATTCAGGGTGGCGACCAACACTCCGCCCAACGCCAGGGCAGCGTCATACCACTGCAAATGGAAGGTGCCGCGAATCAGGCGGGTCGAGGCGAAGATACAGATCGCCATGATGACGAGCAAGAGCGAACTCAGAAAAAACAGCGTACCCGAAGGTCCGCGGAAATGGCCGATCGCTTCGAGGGCGTAGTGAGCGGTGTACGCTGCCCAGGCAAATTGCCAGGCCCGAAAATAGCTTTGCCGACTTTGTTCGTACAAATACGAGAAGACGAGAAACACCAGCAGGGCGACGACCCCGGGAATCAAGACCAAACCTGTTGCAACATTATTCATGGCACTGTTTCAACTCTGCGGGCGTCGTAACCGAACATCGTGGCACACCTCACCCAGACAAAACAATAGACAGAATGCTGGAGGCGCTTCGTGTCCCCTTCCTGCGTCCTTTCCCCTACATAATTAAGACGCGATTTGCGGCGGTTTGGACGCTCTTTTGGGTGTGGATGGTAACTGACTACGTGGTTACCAAAGTAATCATCGAACCCGCTTTTCCAAGCCTTGCCACTCCTGGCTGCGAGATCAGCTAGTAGGCGACTCGCTGTTTCCGGGCGCAAACGCTACCTTGCTATACTCGCGAGTTATGCTACGTGTCCGATTCGCGCCCTCGCCGACGGGTTTCCTCCATGTGGGGAGCGCTCGCACCTTTATTTTTAACTGGTTGTACGCCCGCCGGAATGGCGGAACCATGGTTTTGCGGCTCGACGACACCGATGTCGAACGCAATACCGACGCGTCGGTCAATTCGATTTTTGAAGGACTACGTTGGCTTGGCTTGGGCTGGGACGAAGAATACAAGCAATCCGAACGGCTGACGCTGCACCGCAACATCGCCGAAGCCATTTTTCAAAAGGGACTGGCATACCGAGACTTCACTCCCGCACACACCGGCGACAGCGAGAGGTCGGGCGCCTCGCAAACCTGGCTATTCAATCCCGGAATGCGTGAACTCTCCCGGGAAGAAAGCGACCGTCGGGCTGCGGCCGGGGAAACCTTTGCGTTGCGTTTTCGGGTGCCGCGCGGGAAAGGTGAGTCAGTTAGTTTCGCCGACGCGGTCTACGGCGAACAAGTGAAAGCCGCCGACGATATCGAAGATTTCGCCTTACTCCGCTCGGATGGAATGCCGACGTATCACCTCGCCTCGTGCGCGGACGATGTAGACCTGCGCATCAGCCATGTCATTCGTGGCCAGGATCATCTGTCGAATACTTACAAGCATGTGCTGATTTTCGAGGGCGCGGGCGGGAAGGCGCCGCAGTTCGCGCATCTGCCGCTGCTAGTTGCGCCCGATGGTTCGAAACTTTCCAAGCGGCGGCACGGCCCAGTCGTCAGCGTGACCACCTATCGCGATGCCGGGTTCATGCCGGAAGCATTCATTAACTTCCTGTGCCTGCTGGGATGGTCTCCGAAGGATGACCGCGAAAAATTGTCCCGCCAGGAGTTGATTGACGTGTTCTCGCTTGAAGGCATCAACCGCGCGAACGCAGTCGTGAACTTCAAAGAACCGGCGGCCACGCCGGAAGAGACCTTCGATCCCAAAGCCGTCTGGCTAAATGCCGAACATATCCGCGGGCTATCGGTAGAAGAACTAAGCGCACGGCTGTTGCCGATTGTGCGCGAAGCAGGATTCGATGTGACGCCGGAGAGAATGTCCCGTATCACGCCCTTGATTCGCGAGCGCATCAAGCTGCTGCGCGATGTGCTGACGGCCGCTGACTTCTTCTTCGTCGACCAGCTCCCTCCCTACGATCCTGCGGAGCTCGTCCCTCAAAAAGGCGATGCCGCGATGGCGATGAAAGTCCTGACGCGCGCGCCGGAGGTCCTGGCGCATACCGAGTTCAAGCACGATCCGCTGGATCAGGCACTGCGCGCTGCGGCTCAGGAGATGGGGCTCAAGGCGGGACAGATGTTTCAGCCGCTCCGCGTTGCGGTCTGTGGGCGGAAGAATGCTCCCCCACTGTTTGAAACTCTAGAAGTGCTGGGCCGGGACGTGACTTTGGCGAGGATCCAGCAGGCCGTTCAGAAGCTCAAGTAGCCCAAGGTTTTAACAGTGATGGAACCAAAACTGCGCAACAAGCGTATCTTGTCTTGTATCCGGGCGATTGTCCGCCCATAGGGATTTTCTTCAGGAGATAAATCCATGCGACATCGTATCAGCCTGGTTCTGGCCCTAGTGGCCTTTGCTTTTCCTTTGTCGACGTTCGCGCAGAAAGTGGTTTCCGCGCCGAAAGAGGATCAGAACTCTCTGATCATCACGTTCAAGGACGGTCATCAGAAAAGTTATTTGATGGCGGACATTGCTCGCATTGAACTGAATACCGCCTCGTCGATCGTCGCCGGCAAGGGACAAAACCGTTTCCTGGGAAAATGGAAAGTCGGCGACGGCCAAGGCAGCACTTTTTACATTACGTTGGAGGCAGACGGCGTTGCCCGCAAGTCTATCGGAGCCAACCATGGCACCTGGACGACGGTCGAAAACGAGGCTCGCATTACCTGGGATGACGGCTGGCACGACGCGATCCGCAAGAATGGAACCCGCTATGAAAAGGCTGCCTTCGCTGCGGGCAAAAGCTTCACCGACCAACCAGATAACGTCACCAAAGCTGAGAACACGGAAGCGAAGCCTCTCTAGATAAGGTGAAGCAGATCGCTGGCGGGATTAGTGTCCCGTCAGCTCTGCCGCTTTCTTTCGTGCGTCGGCAGCTTCTTGTTTCAATCCTTTGCCATCGTAAGCATCTGCAAGGGCAATTTCGGTGTCGTAGTCATCGCCAGCTTTTTCGCGTTCCGTCTTGAATGAGGCGATCGCGTCGTCCCACTGGCCCAGTTTGGCGTGCGCTTGGCCTTGGCGGTAGTAGACGCCCTGCAGATCGGGGTCAAGTCGCGCAGCGGTTTGATATTCCCGGATCGCGTCCTGATACTTCTCCTCAGTCATGGCCACGGAGGCAAGTCCGTAGTGGGCGTCGGCACTTTGCGAATTCAAGGTCAGCAGGCGTTGGAAGACATCTCGCGCCTGTGGCAGGTTCTTGCCTTCCAGATAGACGAAACCCAGGTAGTAGTAATAGCCTTCGTTCTTCGGATTGAGTTCGATCGCGCGTTTGAATTCCGTTGCCGCGTTGCCGAAATCTTTTTTTAGCCAGTAGGCGCGTCCCAGAGCATCATGCCCGGCGGGATAGTCCGGTCGCTGCCGCAAGACCGCCTTGAATTCCATGATCGCTTCATCGGTTTTTCCCTCGCGCAAGGCTCCTGCGCCGCGCTGCATGTGCCGCATATAGTCCCGCGAATGCAGCCACCAGGCGGTGCCGCCGCCGATTAAGGCAATCCCGAGCACGATCACTCCAAGGCGTCGCGCGACGTTGTCTTGATCCGGTGCTGCCTTGGCGATCAGCGCACCGAGGATGAGGCCGGTAACAAGGCCTCCGACGTGCGCGGCGTTGTCGACCCGGCTCATCATGGCTCCGGACACCAGGCTGTATCCGAGAAATACAACCATTCTGGATAACGTTCCGATAATGGCCGCTCGAGGCATGGAAAATTCGCCGAGATAGAAAGAAGCGACAAGCGCTCCGGCTATGCCGAAGATTGCACCCGAAGCGCCGACGCTCAACACCTTCGGATTCCAGATCACGCTGCCGAGGCTTCCGCCGATGGCTGTTAGAAGATAGATGACTGCAAATGTCCAATGGCCGTACAGTGATTCGGCAAGATCTCCAAGAACCCACAGGCCCAACATGTTGGAAGCGATATGCAACAAGCCTCCATGGAGGAAAGCGCAGGTCAGAAGCCTCCACCACTCACCCCCAAGCGTGAGTGGTCCGAAATTCGCGCCCCAATGCACAAGATCCTGACCGGCGGGATTGTCGAGGATTGAGACTCCGGCGAACAACATCCCAAGGAAAACCGCCACGTTGATTCCGAAGAATGCTTTTGTGACGATTGCTGACGTGTCTTGCCGGCGGAGCCAGGGCGGCGCTTCCACGCGCTGGACGGCATCTTCCGGCTCCAGGCCTTGTTGTGCCGCCTCGTGCTGCACGCACCAGGAACAGATCTTTTTCCCAAAGGAGAAAGCCGGGAGGTTCCGACCACATCGCACGCAATTCGCCATACAGTTAGGAGTTCACCAGGCTTTCGTGGAACCTTTCACTATAAAATGTAACAAACATGAACCCAGCAAAACCTGAGGTCGAAGTGAACCCTACCCCTGAGCCATCGCCGGCGCCATCGAATTTCGTCCGCGACATTTTCCTGGAAGACATTCGAACCAGGAAATACGGCGACGCCGTCATCCAGACGCGTTTTCCTCCCGAGCCGAACGGCTACCTGCATATCGGGCACGCGAAAGCGATCTGCCTCGACTTCGGGCTCGCCGACGAGTTTGGCGGTAAGACCAACCTGCGCTTCGACGATACCAATCCTGAAAAGGAAGAGCAGGAGTACGTCGATTCGATCATGAAGGACGTCCGCTGGCTCGGCTTCGAATGGGATGGCCTGTATTACGCTTCAGATTATTTCGACCAACTTTACGCGTGGGCGGTCAAACTCATACAAGATGGGAAAGCATATGTCGACGATCTGACGGCTGATCAGATTCGTCAACATCGCGGCACCCTTACCGAGCCCGGCAAAGACAGTCCATTCCGGAATCGCTCCGCCGAAGAAAATCTTGCTCTGTTCGAGCGCATGAAGAGCGGTGAGTTTCCCGATGGCTCACGTGTGCTCAGAGCCAAGATCGATATGGCGTCGCCGAACCTGAACATGCGCGATCCGGTCATGTATCGCATCCTGCATGCTGAACATCACCGGACAGGCGACAAGTGGTGTATCTATCCGATGTACGACTACGCGCATGGCCAGTCGGATTCGACCGAGAAGGTCACGCACTCCATGTGCACGCTGGAGTTCGAAGATCATCGTCCGCTTTACAACTGGTTCATCCAGCAACTGGGAATTTTTCCATCGCAGCAGATTGAATTCGACCGCCTGAGCCTCACCTACACGCTCTTGAGCAAGCGCAAACTGCTGAAACTCGTGCAGGAAAAGCTCGTCAACGGATGGGACGATCCGCGCATGCCGACGCTCTCGGGTATCAGACGGCGGGGCTTCACTCCCGAGGCGATTCGCAATTTCGTGGGCGCGACCGGCGTCTCGAAAACGAACGGCACGCTGGAACTCGCGATGCTCGAGCACTTCGTCCGCGAGGACTTGAACAAGCGCGCGCCTCGGGTGATGGCCGTGTTGCGTCCGCTAAAAATTGTCATCGACAACTATCCGGAAGGGCAGTCCGAGGAAGTCGATGCGGTGAACAATCCGGAAGACGAGAGCGCGGGCAAACGCAAAGTGCCGTTCTCCAAGGTGCTCTACATCGAGCAGGACGACTTCCGCGAAGATCCTCCCAAGCAGTACTACCGGCTTTCGCCCGGCCGCGAAGTGCGCCTGCGCTACGGATACTTCATCACCGCAACTAGCGTGGTGAAGAATGAAAAGGGTGAAGTGGTCGAGGTGCATTGCACGTACGATCCGGCAACGCGCGGCGGCAACGCTCCCGATGGACGCAAGGTGAAGTCTACGATTCACTGGGTATCGGCTGCACACGCGCTCGATTCCGAAGTGCGCGTCTATGACAAATTGTTCACCAAGGAAGATCCGAATCAGGTGGAAGAAGGCCAGGAGTTTACTGCCAATCTGAACCCGCAGTCGCTGGAAGTGATTGCCGATGCGAAAGTGGAACCCTCACTGGCTGGTGCGCCCGCAGAGAGCCGGTATCAATTCGAGCGGCTGGGATATTTCTGTGTGGATCCGGATTCGAAACCCGGCCGCCTGGTGTTCAACCGCACCATGGCGCTCAAAGATACCTGGGCGAAAATTGAAAAGCGGGCGGGATCGTAAGTCTCAGCGTAGAGACGGGGCTTGCCCCGTCTCCCTCGCGGACGGATATTCTGCTGCGGCCGGAGACGCGGCAAGCCGCGTCTCTACGTTGATTTTCTTGCTGACGCGCGACCGCTACTCTTACTTCTTCAGTGTGCGGATAAACTTCACGACATCGGCAATCTGCTCTTTGCTGAGCTTGGTGCCGTAAGCTGGCATCTTGTTCTTGCCCGCGGTGATGATTGTGGTGATTTCGTCGTCGGACTGTTTCTGCACGTCGGCGGAACTCATGTCGCGCAGTTTGAGGTTCTTGCCCATGGTGGTATCGCCAGCGCCGCTGGCGCCATGGCAGGCCGCGCACTTTGCTTTGAAGGTGTCACCGCCGCCGTCCGCGAACATGTAGGTGGAGAACGCCATCGCCAGTGCGAACATCATGCAAGATGCCTTAAGAATAGGTTTCATCGATTCAATCCTCTCCTGATTTAGATGCTTAATTTGGTCTAACCCTACCAATTCAACTTCACTGCAAACTGGAACTGCCGTGGATCGTAAGCTGCCGTCGCCTGCCCAGCATTGGTGAACAAAGGACTTACCGCGGATACATTGTAGCGGTTTGCGAGGTTAAACATGTCGGCCATCAGGTCCATATTGAACCGCTCGCCGAAATAAATCCGCTTCGCCACCCGCAAATCGTTGAAGGCATTCCACGGAGTGAGGCCGCGATTGCGTCCGAGGTTGCCGTCGAGCGATGCCAGTGTGCCGTCGAAATTGAAGATGCAAGGTTCTTGCAGTGTTCCCGTCGGCGAGAACTTGGAGTTATAGACCGTGCCGCACGCTGGATTCACAGTCGTATTCGGCCGGCCTGTGAGGGAGGACAACTGCAAGTTGTTACCATTGCCGGTGATGATGTTGAACGGCCGTCCTGAACTGAACTCAATCAACGGAGCAAAAGTCCAGTTGCTGAAGAACTTGCTGGCGAAGCCATCCCCGGACAACTTGCCAGTCTGATACACGCCGCTGAAAACGAACCGGTGCCGCTGGTCGAACAGGGAAGTTGAGCGATCGTGGCTGGGGAAGTAGCTATTCTGCGGCGTCGTCGTGGATTGCAAGTCAACCGAGTCGTCGATCGCATGAGACCAGGTGTAGGAAGCCAGAAATTCGTAGTGGCCGCTAAAGCGCTTGCGCAGATTGGCGCTGAGTCCGTGATAAACGGAGCTTCCATTCGAGAAATTTGCATCCATGTCGCCGAAGGGAACGCAGCCCGCGCCAGTAGCGGGGTCGCAGTTGGTATTGAATCCCTGGGTGGCAAGGCTTTGTAAAATCTGTTCTCCGTAACCGACGCACGCAGCCCCGCCCACGCCGCCAAAAGCCAACATGGCGCCCGCTATCGACGGATTCAATCCCGACGGGCGGAAAAAGTTCATCAACGATGAGTCCACTGCGACTGGCTGACCGAGTGGAGTGAACGTGCACGGGACGGTGAATGGGCTCGAAGGAGGAGTCAGGTCGTTGTCGATGGCGTACTGCCTGGCGGTGAGAAAGTTCGTGACCATCAAGTCGCCGCGTACGGTGTTGGCGTTAATGGGACGATTAAGATGGCGTCCACCGTTGAAGTTGTATGCCACGTTCAAAGCGAACCCTTTTCCCAGGTCGCGCTCGATGCTGAGGTTCGCCTGCTGCGAGTAGGCGTAAACGAAATTCTTGCCTTGTGGGTAGCCGAAAGGCTGGAATCCCAGCGGCAAGAAAGTGGAAGGATTCAAGTAGTTCTGATTGAGAAATGCTGACTCGGGGAAATTGAGCGATTGGAATTGCTGTTGGTCCGGCAAGTACCCGAGAGACGCCGCAGTAGCGGGATTGGCGGAAACCGCGCAGGGGCCGCTGGTGGCGTCAATGGGTAGTCCCTGAAAAATCGGAATTGCGTTCAGATTGGCCGGGTTACCGAATCCCGACTCGTTGCTGCAGAGCCCTGTGCCCCCGAAGGCCAGCTGTCCGCTGGTCGACCCGTCCGAAGCATCGCCGAGGAAATACAGGCCGAGTAATGGGTGATCGTAGAAGATTCCATAGGATGCGCGAACGACGGTCTTGCCATCGCCCTTGGGATCCCAAGCGATGCCGATGCGGGGTTGGAAATTGTTCTTGTCGGTCTCAATCCCCTTCTGCAATCCCAGCGTCTCATAGCCTACTTGCGCTAGGCCCGTGGGTTTCTTGAATGTCGGCGGGAATTCGACGTCATAGCGCACTCCGAAATTCACCGTGACGTTGTGCCGCATATGCCAGGAGTCCTGCCAGAACAGCCCCAAAGGCATGTTTTTGAAGGAATCGTGCGGACTGCCAAGACCTTGGACGAATGTGGCCGGTAAACCTGCCCCGTAAGCCTGAACCGCCGAGAGAGCCGGGAAGTCCGGGAAACCAGAGCCGGGGGGCAAAGGATTCTCAAAGCCCAAATTCTCTGAGGCGAAGCTGCCGAAATCATAAACACCGCCGTAATTGACGGTGAAGGTTGCATCGAGCGGCAAGTAGTTGAAGTCACCTCCGAACTTGGTGTCATGCCGGCCCATTGTCCAGGAGAAATTGTCTGTGAACTGATAGCGCTGCTCCGTTCGCTGAATGTACGAATAGGGCTCGCGACCGAAATAGGCGAAGCCGGGGATGTTCACAGCTGGAGCCGATCCACTTGGAGTGTCGGTGTTGTAAAAGTAAGAAAGGCCGCGGCGGGCATACTGGAAGCGGAACTCGTTCACCTTGCTGTTGCCCAGAGCCCAAGTATCTTGCATCGTGCCGGCCACGTCACGGAACGTCTGACGAGACGTGCGTGAATAAGCATTCTGGCCAAACGGCTGGTCTTGTCCTCCGACTTCGATTCCCGTCACCGTGCTCGGACTGACATTGATGCGAAACATAAGCCGGTTGTTATTGGTGATGTTGTGATCCAGACGGAGGGAGTAAACACTCGTTCCTTCAAAGACCGGGAAGTTTCCGGTTTGCGATGCCAGAGTCTGATACGTAGAGGGCATTGCCACGCATGGTCCGGGAGGAGCACAGGTAGTCGGGAATCCTGCCCAGGTGGAGAGTAGTCCCCCAGTCAGTCCCTGGACGAGTGCCGTTGGCCAGACGCCGTTGACGCCTTGTCCGGACGAAGCACCGGCAAGCACGGCATACTTTCCCACTTCCTGCGCGAAGAGCGGACTCCCCTGCTCAAGTTGAAGAACTGCGGGGTTGGTGAGATAGGCAATCTGGTCGGGAGTGAGTTGCAAGGTGCCGAAGGGCAGGCCAACCTGCGTGGTGTCGAATCCGGTCAACCCAAAATTGTCTTGCCCGATGCTGGAGAACCCCGTCTCATGCCGGCGGTTAAATTCAAGCGAGAAGTAGAAATAGGTCTTGTCTTTCTTGATCGGGCCGCCGAAGGCAGCGCCGTATTGTCCGCGGGTATACGCCGGGTCCGAAACCGTGCTGAACGGATTCACCGCCTGAAACTTGCGATTGCGCAAATATCCAAACACGTCGCCGTGGAAATCGTTCGACCCCGATCGGGTGATGATGTTGACGACGCCGCCGGAGGCGCGGCCATACTCCGGTTCATAGTTGTTAGTGATGATCTGGAATTCCTGTACTGCTTCCTGCGAAACGGTCGAGCGCACGCCATTCACGGAGTTGTCGGTGGCGTCGGCGCCGTCCACGTTCACCAGGTTGGAACGCGCGCGCTGGCCGCTCATGTTCAGGCCGGATGTCGGCGCGGCTCCGGTGTTGGGAGCGTTGTCGCGGACCACGCGGGAGTCAGTCAGCGTGAAATTGATGTAGTTGCGCCCGTTGATCGGAAGATTGTCGATGCGACGCTCTCCGATCGTGTCTGTCGACGAACTGCGGGAAGTTTCGACCAGTGACGCTTCGGAACTCACTTCAATCACTTCCTTGTCAGAAGCAATCGAGACCGCGATCGGCAAGTCGGCCATCTGTCCGACGGTGATGTTGACGCCGGTGGCCTCGGTTTTTGTAAACCCGGCGGCTTCTACGGTGACGGAATACACGCCTGGCGGCAGCAGTCGCACGCTATAGCCGCCTTGGCCGTCGCCGGTTCCAGTGCGTTCGAGGCCTTTCGCCACATCGCGCACGGTGACAGTCGCTCCGTTCACCAGGCCGCCTTTTGGATCCTTGATAGTGACATGGAGGTCACCCGTGGCCACGCCTTGAGCGAATGCCAATTGGTGGACGAGTGCGAACAGGGCGGCGATGCAGAGCAAACGCATCATCTTGGTTGCGTTCATAGAGGGTCTCCTGGGTCTCCCGCGGAATGGGCGCAGGCGGGAAGCGAGGGTGCGCGAACTCTTGCCAACTACTTGTACTTCAAGCACGTGAGAAGATTCGATTACCGCTGGTTTTTACATCAGAGTAGGGTGGTAAAGCAAGCACTAAGAGGGGTTCCCGAGATGACGTCACAGGCCTTGGGTTATGCGTCACAGACAAGACTGCACAGGTTTGATTATGGGTGTCACACGGATACCGAAAGAGTCATCCTGGCAGCATTGCGTTCTTGATGCTGTTTCCTTAGATTCCATTGCGGTGTAGCGTGAAGGTATGAGCGTTGAAACGAACCAAGGCCACTCCAATGGCCACTCTATGACCGGCAGTCTGCTCAAGGTACTGGTGTGTCCGCCCAGCAACGCCGGATGGGACCGCCCCGACAGAGTGCGCGAGGCGCAAACCCTCGGCTTCCACCATGCCCCCGAGTTTTCCGGGGCGCAAGCCCAACACGATAAGTTGTGCGGATTGCTCAAAGAGGCTGGTGCTGAGGTCGTATGCCTGTTGCCCGGAGATTCGCTCACGTTGGATGCCGTCTATACCCACGACTCGTCTCTGCCGACCGATCATGGAGTGATCCTGATGAATCCCGGCAAGACGAATCGTGTGCCGGAATCTCAGGCGCACGCGAAATTTTATGTCCACTCGGGAATGTCGATTCGAGGAGAGATTCGCACTCCAGCGACCACCGAGGCCGGTGACATGGTGTGGCTCGATTCTCAAACGCTCCTCATCGGCCACGGATATCGAACCAATCATGCCGGGATACTGCAGATGCGGGAACTCCTGGCGCCCCACGGTATCGACGTCCTGCCGGCCCCGTTGCCGTACGGGCCGGGCCCGTCGGCCTGTCTGCATCTGATGTCGCTCATGAGCATGCTTGATGAGCGCACCATGCTGGTCGATTTGCCCTGGCTGGCCGTGGAGACTGTCGAACTGCTGAAGGCGCGCGGCCTGCGCTTCATCGAAATTGATTACGCGGAGCGCGATTCGCTGGCGTGCAACGTCCTCTCTCTCGGCGACAAACGGCTGATCGCCTTGGAGGAAAACGCCGGCACCAATCGCCGCATGCGCGAAGCCGGATTCGACGTGCGCACTCTTCCAGGCTCCGAGCTTTGCATTAACGGGTCCGGTGGTCCTACGTGCCTGACGCGGCCCCTACTGCGAGCGTAGGGCAAATTACTCTGTGGTTCCGGTTTGATTTCGCCGGCCTCGAGGCCAATGGCACAGAGATCTCGAATCCAGTCCCCATTCACTACCGACACCACGCGTCTTGATAGAATCATCCAGTAATGCTCTTACCCTTCGTCCGCGATCTTTTTGCGGATGTGGAACTTCTTCCTGCCTTCACACGTGCGGCCTCCCATCTACGGGAGAGCGCGGGGCGGATACGTGTCACTGGACTCTCTCCCGCCGCCAAGACCCTGATCACTGTTCTGTTGCGCCGGGCTGTCGAGCGGCCGTTCGTGTTGGTGGTAGCCGACAATCGAGCTGCCGAAGACCTTCTTCCAGTACTGCGGGCCTTTTGTGAATTGACCCAGGCGGCAGATCCGGACGCGATCGTCAGCCTCCCGGCCCGAGATGTGCTGCCCTTTCAAAATCTCTCGCCGCATCCTGAAATTCAGGAAGAGCGGGCAACTGCTCTGTGGAAGATTTCCACCGGCCGCGCCTCGATCGTGATCGCTCCCGTTGCGGCCACGACCATATTGCTGCGTTCGCCGGATTACTACGCCGACCTGGCACGCCTCCTGCGACGGGGCGAAAGCTTTGATCTCGAGCGCCTGCTGCAGCACCTGAATACCATCGGATACACCGCGGCCGATGTCGTCGAAATGCCCGGCCAGTATGCCGTGCGCGGCGGGATACTCGATGTGTATTCTCCGGAATCAGATCGTCCCGTGCGCGTCGAATTCTTTGGGGACGAAGTCGAATCGATGCGCAAGTTCGATCCCGCCAGCCAGCGCTCCTCGAATCCAGTGGACGAAGTGGTGTTACTGCCGCTGACCGAGACTCCCGTCACGGAAGACTTGCTCGCGTCCATCAACGCACGCCTGTCGGGCAAGCGCATCACCGGTTCGCAGGAGGTGATCGAGCAAGCCGCCCGTGACTCAGGCGCAGGTGTTTTCCCCGGGTGGGAGTTCTACGCCCCGGTCGCTGGCGCCGATCGTACGATCTTCGACCTGCTCCCCGACGCCCGCGTGCTTTTGGATGAGCCCGAGATTCTGAAACAGGAACTCGACAAGGTCTGGACGCGAATTGAAGAAGCGCACGAACGCAGTGAAGTCGGTGGTCTGGTGCGACCTGTTGATCTCTATCTTGATCCGGCAGCATGGGCAGCTAAAACAGCGTCCATCGCAGGAGCAGACTTCGAATATCTCGGGGTCGCTCGCGAAGGAACTGTCGAAGCCGCATTCCTGTCCCAGCCCGCCAGTCGTTTCCACGGCCAGGTCCCGGCGATGATTGAGGAAGTCCAGAAACTTGTGGGCACTGGCATCCAGGTAGTTCTCGCTGCGCCGAATACGGGCGAAGTCGAGCGGCTCGCGGACATGTTCACCGAGTACAACGCTTCGTATCGACTCGGCACACGGACTCGCGGCGGCGAGAGTTACGCGGACGAGACTTCGTACTTCTCCGGCGATGTGATCGCCGCAACGTTGTTGAAAGCCTACCTACCGGACGGCTTCGTCCTGCCGGACGCCCATCTTGCCATATTTGGTGCGCGCGATCTGTTCGATGAGTCGGACCTGGTTGCATTGCGGCCGCAGCGGCAAAAATCGAAAGTCTCGGCGTTCCTGTCCGACTTCCGCGATCTGCAGGTTGGAGATTACGTCGTCCACGTCGAACATGGCATCGGGCAATACCAGGGACTGAAGGAAATTAATCAGGGTGACGGCACCGCTGAGTTCATGCTGCTCGAATACGCCGAAGCGGCGCGTTTATATGTGCCGCTGACGCGTTTGGATCTGATCCAGAAATATCGTTCGGCAGAAGGCGCGAAGCCCATCCTGAATCATCTGGGTACGCAGCAGTGGGCGAAGACCAAAGCCCGCGTCCGCAAGGCCATGAAGGACATGACTGACGAACTGCTCAAGCTCTATGCGCAGCGTCAGGCAGCCCAGGGTCATGCGTTCCCGGCGGACACCGAGTGGATGAAGGAATTCGAAGACGCGTTTGAATACAGCGAGACCGAAGACCAGGCGGAAGCGATCATCGATGTGAAGCGCGACATGGAATCACAACTTCCCATGGACCGCCTCTTGTGCGGCGATGTTGGCTACGGCAAGACAGAAGTCGCCATGCGCGCGGCCTTCAAGGCGATCAGCGACAACAAACAAGTCGCCGTGCTGGCCCCGACCACCGTACTCGCCTTCCAGCATTTTGAGACTTTCAAGCAGCGCTTCGCGTCGTTTCCGGTGAAAGTTGAAATGATCAGCCGCTTCCGTTCGCCGAAGCAGATCAAGGAAATTCTGGAGCGCGTTGCCGTCGGCAAGGTCGATATCCTCATCGGCACGCATCGCCTGCTGTCAAAAGATGTGAAATTTTCTGATCTCGGCCTGTTGGTCGTCGACGAAGAACAGCGTTTTGGCGTGCGCCACAAAGAACGCATCAAGCAGATGCGCACGCAGGTGGACGTCCTCACCATGTCGGCGACTCCGATTCCGCGCACGCTGCACATGTCATTGGTTGGCCTGCGCGATATGAGCGTGATCGAGACTCCGCCCAAAGATCGCATGGCGATCCAGACCGTGGTCGCAAACTGGGACTACAAGTTGATTCAGTCGGCCATCGAACAGGAACTCGATCGCGAAGGGCAAGTTTATTTCGTCCACAATCGCATCGAAACGATTTGGGAGATCGCTGCGAAAATTCAGGAACTGGTGCCACGCGCCCGCATTACCGTCGGCCACGGGCAGATGGGCGAGGGCGAACTTGAGAAAGTGATGTTCAAGTTCATGAATCACGAAGCCGATATTCTCGTTTCTACGACGATTATCGAGAACGGTCTCGACATTCCGCTCTGCAACACCATCCTGATTAATCGCGCCGACCGGATGGGACTGTCGGAGCTATACCAGTTGCGCGGCCGCGTCGGGCGCTCCAGCCGCCGCGCGTACGCCTATCTGCTGCTGCCGGCGGACATCGAGTTGACTCCCATTGCGCGTCGCCGTCTGGCGGCGTTGAAGGAATTTTCCGATCTCGGCGCCGGTTTCAAGATTGCCGCGCTCGATCTCGAACTGCGCGGCGCCGGCAACATGCTGGGTGGCGAGCAGAGTGGGCACATTGAAGCCATCGGATTCGAACTCTATACGCAAATGTTGGAACGTGCTGTTCGCGAGATGAAGGGCGAAGCCAGCCCGGACGAAGCCGGCATCCAACTCAATCTTGGTTTGAACATCCGCATCCCGTCCGAATACATCGCTGAAGAAAACCAGCGTCTGCGGATGTATAAGAGAGTGGCTGGAGTGGAAACAGATTCTCAGTTACGCGACGTGAGCAACGAACTGACGGATCGCTACGGCAAGCCCCCCGCTGCGGTGAGAAATTTGCTCGACTACGCGACTCTGAAGCTGGCTGCGATTCAGGCCGGAGCCACCGTAATCGAACGCAAGCGCGACCTCGTGAATATCAAGTTCCGGCAGAATGCGGCCATCGATCCGGGAAAACTGGCACGCTTTGTGGCTTCGCAGCGTGGCTCGCAATTTACGCCTGATGGGACATTGAAATTTTCCATCAAGGCCGCGGCCGCCGACGCAGTCTTGCAAACGCTGCGGGATTTACTGGAAGAACTGGCTGTGCGAGAGGTTCCGGCTGTCACCTAGTCGGGAGCCTGCGCCATATTGTGCGACTCAATTACAATCCTCATCGTCTAATCGGGCGGAGGGAATCACGTCATGACAGAAACACCTCAACAATACACTGCACGAATCATGAGCAACCTCACCGGTCAGGATCCGCTGAAGACGCAGGCGGCGACGCCCAAGAAAATCGAACGCCTCGTGAAGGACGTGCCATCCGCGAAACTCCGTAAACGCCCGGCTCCGGACAAGTGGTCAGTCGCCGAAATTATCGCGCATCTGGCGGACGCAGAAATCGTCCTCGGCTTTCGAGTGCGCTTGATTCTAGGGGCGCCCGGTGTCCCGATCCAGGCCTTCGATCAGGATGTATGGGCGAACGCGGGTCACTACGAGAAGCGGAGTCCACATGCCAGTCTCGCGCAATTGCTTGCGGCGCGCGAAGCGAACCTCGTGCTCTACAAGTCACTCACTCCTGAACAGTGGAAGTTGTGGGGTATGCACTCCGAGCGCGGGCAGGAATCGGTCGAACACATCGTTCGCATGATCGCCGGCCACGACTTGAACCATCTGAACCAGATCGAACGTATTCTTGCTCCAAAGAAAAAGACAGCCTGATGCCTATGAAAGTCCGTAAAGCAATTTTCCCCGCCGCCGGATTGGGTACTCGTTTCTTGCCCGCCACCAAGGCCCAGCCGAAGGAGATGCTCCCGCTGGTCGATAAGCCCATCATCCAGTACGGCGTGGAAGAAGCTCTGGCCGCGGGTTGCGACCAGATTGTCATCATCACTGGACGCGGCAAGAGTTCGATCGAAGACCATTTCGACGTCAGCTACGAACTCGAGAAAATGCTGGAAGAGAAAGGCAAGACTGAGCTTCTCGCCATCGTGCGCCAGATCTCGGACATGATTCACGTCGCCTACGTGCGCCAAAAAGAAGCGCTTGGATTAGGCCATGCCGTCCTGACGTCGCGCGAGCTAGTCGGCAACGAACCTTTCGCCGTCCTGCTTGCGGATGACGTCATCGATTCGAAGGTGCCGTGTCTCAAACAACTCATGAACGTGTTCGACGAGAAGCAGTGTTCCGTGATTGCCACTCAGATTGTCGAGGGCGCAGCGATTTCGTCGTACGGCGTTCTCAAGGCAAAGGAAGTTCCGGGGTCCGGTGGGAAGCTCTACGAAGTTCTCGACCTCGTGGAAAAGCCGAAGCGCGAAGAAGCTCCGTCGAATCTGGCAGTGATCGGTCGTTACATTCTGACGCCGACCGTTTTCGAAACGCTCTCTGATATCACTCCAGGCGCCGGCGGAGAACTGCAACTGACCGATGGTCTGCGCGCCCTGTTGAAGCGCGAAAAACTATACGCGTACGTGTATGAAGGTCGTCGCCATGACACCGGCGACAAACTTGGGTTCCTCAAAGCGACCGTGGAATTCGCTCTCAAACGCGATGACCTCGGCGGGCCGTTCCGCGAATACTTGAAAGGCTTGAAGCTCTAACCGCACACCTTGCCCGGAAAATCAAAATCCCGCAACACCGGTTCGTGGTGGCAGAATTTTCCGCTCAAGACGAGCCACGTTCTGCTGAACTGCCTGCTCGTCTTCGTGCCGGTAGCAATCGTATTGGGATACATCGGCGGCGTTTCGCCTCTTGTCCTGTTTGCCCTCGCAGGGCTCGCAATCATTCCCTTGGCCGGCGTTCTCGGCGAGGCTACCGAAGATCTGGCGTCTCATCTGGGACAAGGTTTAGGCGCCTTGCTCAACGCGACCATGGGCAATGCCACCGAGCTCATCATCGCGATCGTCGCATTGCGCGCTGGACACGTGGAAGTCGTCAAAGCCTCACTATCGGGAAGCATCATCGGAAATATTTTGCTCGTTCTTGGACTCAGCGTGCTGGTAGGAGGATGGAAGCGAGAACGACAAGTTTTTTCCCGGCAGACCGCTGCAGTTAGCTCCACCATGTTGTTCATCGCGGTCGTCGGTCTGGTAATGCCGGCCGTGTTTTCGCTCAGCGTTTTTGGAGAACTCCGCGAGCACGCTCCCACCATCGAGAACATGAGCCTCTGGACCAGCCTTGTGCTCATCGTGGTGTACTTGCTCAGTCTGCTCTTTGCTTTTGGAACGCACGCTGCAAAATCAGAAGAGACGCATCATTCCGGACGCCCGGTACGATCGGCTCTGTTTGCCCTGGTGCTAGCCACAATTCTGATTGGCGTACTGAGCGAGATTCTGGTCGCGCAGATCGACGCCACGAAACAGGCGCTAGGTTTTTCTGAATTGTTCCTGGGCGTAGTCGTGGTGGCGATCATCGGCAACGCCGCCGAACATGCTTCCGCTGTTTTTATGGCGATGGAAAACAAAATGGATCTCGCGCTGGGAATTGCGATCGGCTCCAGCGCCCAGATCGCCCTGCTGGTGGCGCCTCTACTGGTCTTCTATTCCTGGCTGATCCACAAGCCCATGTCGCTGCTTTTCGTTCCCCTGGAGATTGCCGGTATTGCCGTGTCCGTGCTGATTGTTGAAATGATCTCGTCCGATGGGGAAACGACGTGGTTTGAGGGCGTGCAACTACTGGCCGTTTATTTGATTCTTGCAGTGGCGTTCTATTTTGTGCCCACCGCCGCACGGTAATTGCAGGCGCTTCCCGGCTATCTACTACTTCAGCGTCGCTTGCAACTTCTTGGATTTCTCTTCCACGCCCTTGGCCAGCTTTTCTTTGTGATCTTCCAGTTTCTTCGCAATCGAGGAATCGGCCAGTGCGATCATCTGCGCCGCCAGGATCCCGGCATTGGTTGCACCCGGCTTGCCAATGGCAACCGTCGCTACTGGAATGCCCGCCGGCATCTGCACGATCGCAAGCAGCGAATCCATGCCTTGCAGGGAAGTCGACGGGATCGGCACTCCGATCACCGGCAAAGTGGAATGTGCCGCAATGACTCCCGCGAGATGGGCTGCCCCGCCCGCGCCGGCGATGATCACGCGAATGCCGCGTCCGGCGGCTTTGCGCGCATAGTCTGCGGTGCGGTCGGGAGAGCGGTGCGCGGAGGTGACATCCATTTCATATCCAATGCCAAATTCATCCAGCGCCTTCCCTGCCTCGCGCATGATCTCCAGGTCTGAGTCGCTGCCCATTACGATTGACACTTGTGGTTTGGTGTTCATTGCTCTCCTGATTGTTTTCGAGATTGGAATTTCGTGGCCATCGGCCACTATTTCTTCAGTGCCCGTGCCGCAATGTCGGTGCGATAGTGCGCACCATCAAATCCAATTGTCGACGTCGCCCGATATGCGCGCTGCACCGCCTCCGCCAATTGCGATGCCCGGGTGGTCACGCCGAGCACACGTCCTCCGGAAGTATAAAAGCTCCCCTCGCGCTTCGATGTCGCCGCGTGAAAAACTTTTACGCCTTCCATCTTCGCGGCTTCTTCCAGTCCCATAATTTTCTTGCCTGCCTCGAAAGCGCCAGGATATCCGCCCGAAGCCACGACTACGCAGACGGTAGAATCCGACGACCATCTGAAATCGCCGTCGCTGGTGCGACCATCAATCGACGCTTCCAGTGCTTCCACCAGGTCGCTCTCCAGCCGCATCAGAATCGGTTGCGTTTCCGGATCGCCGAACCGGCAATTGAATTCCAATACCATCGGACCGCGCGCCGTCATCATCAATCCGCAGTACAGGACGCCACGATACTCCGTGCCCTCTGCTTTCATGCCGGCAACCACCGGACGGGCCACGTGGTTCACGAGCCAGTCCCGCATCTGATTGTCGATGATGGTTGGAGTGGTGTACGCGCCCATCCCGCCGGTGTTCGGGCCGGTATCGCCATCACCCACACGCTTGTGATCCTGTGCGGCGACCAGCGGCGCAACCCGTTCCCCATCGCTGACGACCAGGAACGAGAGTTCGTCGCCCTTGAGAAATTCTTCCAGCACCACGCGCGCGCCTGCTTCGCCGACCATTTTTCCGCTCAGCATCTCGCTGGCAACGGTGAAGGCCTCGTCCTTACTCTTTGCGATCACCACGCCCTTGCCTGCCGCCAAGCCATCCGCTTTTACAACCACCGGTGGATGAAAATGGTGGAGGTTGTCGCGCACTTCTTCAATCGAATTGCAGATCGCGTAGTGAGCGGTCGGGATGTGGTGCCGAAGTAGAAATTCTTTAGCGAAGCTCTTGCTGGTTTCAAGCTGAGCCGCAGCCCGCGTTGGACCGAAAGTCCGCCAACCGCGGCGTGTGAACTCGTCCACCACGCCCAGCATCAGAGGCAATTCTGGTCCCACCACGGTCAAGTCGGGCTTGACTTGGTTGGCCACGGCGATCAACGAATCCAGGCTCTTCACATCCGCGGCGATACATTCCGCTTCCTCGGCGATGCCACCGTTTCCAGGGGCACAATATACTTTGCTGACGCGCGGCGATTGCCGCAGCTTCCAGGCTAGCGCGTGCTCGCGCCCTCCGCTACCGATAACGAGAACTTTCATATTCGTGACCTCCAAGGTTAGGGGCGAAAGGAAGATGATGTCAAACCGAGATGAAGCCAGGTTAGAGGTAAGAAGTCAGATTGCAGAGGTCAAGGCTTCGAGCTTCGCGCTACGGGCTTCGAGCGAATCGAAGAATTCTGGCTCGACGCTCGTAGCTCGCGGCTTTGTTTCACCTCTGCAATCTGAACCTCACACCTCTGACCTCTATTAACCATGCTTAATCCCGCCGTATAATCCGCTCTGTGATTACCGTTTCCAAAGAGGACTACCTGAAGGCCATCCTCGAAGCTGAGAGCGAGGGTGAAACAGTGATTTCGGCGACGCTCGCACATTGGCTCAAAGTGTCGCCGCCAGCGGTCACCATGGCAGTGCGGCGGTTGAAGAAGGACGGACTGGTGCGAGTGCAGGGAGGGGAAGTCAGACTCACTGCTTCCGGGCGCAAGATTGCCCGGAAGTTGACCCTTCGCCACCACCTGATTGAACGAATGCTGACCGAAGTGTTTGGCATGGAGTGGTTCAAGGTGCACGACGAGGCCGAACGCCTGGAGCACGCCGTTTCTCCAGACTTTGAAGCGAAGCTTTTGTCGAAGCTGGGCCGCGGCGGCGCCTGTCCGCATGGAAATCTCAGCGAATTGGAAAGTCCGGCAAGCCGGCGCCGTCGAGGATTGGTGCTGTTGTCGGAAGCGGAACCAGGGAAGAACTACGTGGTCAGCGGAATCTACGAACGCGACCGCCATCTGCTGGAGTTTCTGGAAGCGCGCGGCATTCGCCCGGGCGCGAGACTCGGCCTGATCGACCGTAACTACGACAAGACCCTCTCCATCCGCACTGCCGCCGAAGCCATGGTGGTCGGGCGTCCTGCCGCCGAAAGAATCTGGGTTTCCCATCTCTCGCCCCGCCAAGTTAATTAACTATAGTTAATGTGGTAGTATGTACCTCAGTTTACCGACTGCCCCCAAACCACCCACGCCATGAGCAAGCTGGACAGAGACCCCGCCGCCAATCCTCAGCCGAAATCCGGCACTCCGGTCCCCGGCCGCACTGGCGATTTCGATCGTGGCCACGTTTCGCTGGAAGGAGTGCATAGCTCGGTCGCAGTGCCGCATCACGAAGCTGGATTCTGGGAACAGTGGAGAGCATTTGTCGGTCCTGCAATTCTGGTCAGCGTGGGTTACATGGATCCCGGCAACTGGGGCACCGATCTTCAGGCGGGAGCTCAATTCAAGTACGGACTGCTCTGGGTGGTCGGCCTGGCAAGCTTGATGGCGATCTTCATGCAGGTGATGTCCGCCCGCCTGGGTGTGGTTACGGGTAAAGATCTCGCCCAATGTTGTCGCGACTGGTATCCATCGTGGACGCGCTGGCCCAACTGGCTCATGAGCGAGATCGCGATTGGAGCCTGCGATCTGGCGGAAGTTCTCGGCAGCGCGGTGGCGCTGAACCTGCTCTTTCACATCCCGCTGTTCTGGGCAGTGATCATCACCGGCGTGGATGTGCTGCTCCTGCTCGCTCTGCAATCGTTCGGCATGCGCGCGATTGAGGCGGTAGTGCTGTTGCTGATCGTGACGATCGCGGTGTGTTATTTCATCGAGATTTTCATTCTCCCGCAAACCCAGCCAGCATTTCTGGAAATGGGGAGAGCACTCATCTCGCCGCATTTCGGCAAGGCCGGGATGATCTACGTCGCGATCGGCATCATCGGCGCCACCGTCATGCCTCACAACCTGTATCTGCACTCGGCATTGGTGCAGAGCCGCAAGCTGCAGAAAGACGAACCGTCGATCCGCAGCGCGATCCGCTTCAACACCATCGACTCCATCGCTGCCCTGACCGTCGCCTTTTTTGTAAACGCCGCGATTCTCGTTTTGGCAGCCACAGTTTTCTTCGGCAAGGAAAGCGTCACTGTCTCAGGTGGGCAACTGGTCACGTTCAGCGGACAGAGCGATTGGATCCGCGTCGCTTACCTGACGCTGGCTCCGTTACTCGGTACAGCCGCTGCGAGCACCCTGTTTGCCGTGGCACTCCTCGCCAGCGGACAGAGCAGCACGATCACAGGCACGCTCGCCGGGCAAGTTGTGATGGAAGGCTTCATGCGTTGGCGAATCCGGCCATGGGTGCGACGACTGATTACCCGCAGCTTGGCGATTCTTCCGGCGGTCTTGGTGATTGGAATCCGGGGCGAAGGTAGCGTCACCGATTTGCTGACACTCAGTCAAGTAGTGCTGGCCTTGCAGCTGCCGTTTGCGATGTTTCCACTCTTGCATTTCACAAGTTCAGGCAAGCGCATGGGCAAATGGAAAAATGGCGGCCTGTTGCTGGTCGCTGGCGGGGCCAGTGCTATGCTGATCACCGCCATGGACCTGTACGGGCTGCCCGACACGCTGAAAGCCGCATGGCAAGTGATTCACGGCGGATAGCGCTAACACGAAAGACACGGAATCTCATGTACGAAACCATCCTGGTAACGCTCGACGGCACGCCCAGTGATCGCGCGATCATTGAGCACGTCAAGCAACTGGCGAAGCTGGCGCACAGCCGCCTCGTGCTGCTGCATGTTGCCGACGGATGGGCCGCCCGCACTTACGGGCGCGATGCAGTCAGTGCGGAAATCGCGGAGGACACTGCATACCTCGAAAAAATCCGCGCGGAATTTTTATCTGCCGATATTGCGACCGAGGCCGAACTGGCTTATGGCGACCCTGCCAGCGAAATTATCAAATGGGTGAAGCAAAAAGGCTGCGACCTCGTGGCCATGAGCACTCACGGACATCGCTTCCTGGCCGATGTGTTTCTAGGAACCACTGCCACGCGGGTCCAGCACAACATCAGTGCTCCGGTACTCCTGCTTCGGGCAAAGTGAAGTCCCGCAACGTAGAAAACTAGGCTTCCTTCTTCATCTTCAGTTGCAGCAAGTCCCACAAGTTCCCGTAGAGGTCTGCAAACACTGCGACGATTCCGTACGGTTCTTCTTTGGGCTCGCGTACGAATTTCACGTTCCGTTCGGTCATCTCACGGTAGTCCCGCCAAAAATCGTCCGTGTTCAGAAAGAGAAAAACCCGTCCGCCCGTCTGGTTCCCGACCCGGCTTGACTGCTCGGGATTGGCAGCTTTGCGCGAGCAGCAAGGTTGTTCCCTGGGAACCGGGCGGAGCGATCACGACCCAGCGCTTGTCCTCGCTGAGCCGAGTATCTTCAACCACGCGGAAGTTGAGCGTGCGCGTGTAAAAGGCGAGTGCTTCGTCGTAGTCCCTGACCACCAGCGCGACATGACCCAGTGTTTGCATCAAGATGCACACTACTTTAGCGCATTTGCAGGCCTCGTTTTCACACGGGCTGTGCGAAACGAATTACACTATTATTTTCCGGTTTTATTGTCAGGAAGGCACTCATGTCATTGAATAGTTTCGGCGCACGCGCAACTCTCAAAGTCGGCGAAAAGGAATACGAACTCTACCGGATTGACGCTCTCGACAAGCAGGGCATTGCAACCACGCACCTGCCATTTTCGCTGCGCATCCTTCTCGAGAACCTGCTTCGCACAGAAGACGGCGGCAACGTCACCAAGGACGAAGTGCGCGCGCTCGCTGCCTGGAACAAGAATTCGAAGCCCGAGAAAGAAATTGCTTTTACGCCTAGCCGCGTCCTGCTGCAGGATTTCACCGGCGTTCCAGCAGTCGTCGATCTTGCGGCCATGCGCGACGCGATGAAGCGCCTCGGAGGCGATCCGAAGCTGATCAATCCGTTACAGCCTGCGGAACTTGTGATCGATCACTCCGTGCAGGTCGACGAATTCGGGACGACCAACGCTTTTGACGTCAATGCGCTCCTGGAATTTCAGCGCAACAAAGAACGGTATGCTTTCCTGCGCTGGGGACAGACCGGATTCCGCAATCTGGCGATCGTGCCGCCGGACACCGGCATCGTTCACCAAGTGAACCTGGAATATCTCGCTCGCGTCGTATTTGTTCACGAACAAGGCGGCAAACGTACTGCTTACCCGGACACACTGGTCGGCACCGACTCGCACACCACCATGGTCAACGGTCTTGGCGTGTTGGGATGGGGTGTCGGCGGAATTGAAGCCGAAGCTGCCATGCTCGGACAGCCCGTCTCCATGCTGATTCCGCTGGTGGTCGGCGTGAAGCTCACCGGACGCCTGCGCGAAGGAGCGACCGCAACCGATCTTGTTCTCACGATCACAGAAATGCTGCGCAAGCACGGCGTGGTCGGAAAGTTCGTTGAATATTTTGGCCCCGGCCTGCAGGATCTCCCACTCGCCGATCGTGCCACCATCGCGAACATGTCGCCGGAGTACGGCGCGACCTGCGGCATTTTCCCTATCGACAAAGAGAGCCTTCGCTACCTGAAACTCACGGGACGCAGTGAAGAACAGATCGCACTGGTCGAAGCGTACGCTCGCGAGCAAGGGCTCTTCCACGATGCGCGAACTCCGGAAGCGGAATACTCCGAGTTGCTGAGCCTCGACCTGGCCACCGTGGAGCCGAGTCTCGCCGGGCCAAAACGTCCGCAGGATCGAGTCGTGCTTTCGAAGGCCGGAGAGTCATTCAACCAGGCTTTGCCATCCCTGATCAAACCCAAGGCGAAGGCCGCGGCTGCCGCTCCGGCGATGGGTGCGGAAAAGAAATGGGAGCAGGAGGGGGGCAACCCGGCTGCTGTCGGTGTTGAAGATCCCAACGTGCACGAGCACGTTTCTGCCAGCGTGAAATCTGCGCTGCAACACGGCAGCGTAGTGATCGCCGCGATCACGAGCTGCACGAACACTTCGAATCCGTCGGTGATGATTGCCGCTGGGCTGCTTGCCAAGAAGGCCGTCGAAAAAGGTTTGTCGATGCCGGCATGGGTCAAGACGTCGCTCGCGCCCGGATCGAAAGTGGTCCGCGATTATCTCGAAGCCGCCGGTCTGACGCCTTATCTCGAAAAATTGAAGTTCAATATTGTCGGCTACGGCTGCACGACCTGCATTGGAAATTCCGGACCTCTGCCCACAGAAGTTTCCCAGGCGATCGAAGACAAAGAACTGGTGGTCGCATCCGTCCTTTCTGGTAATCGCAACTTCGAGGGACGCATCAACTCCGAAGTGCGCGCGAACTATCTCATGTCGCCGCCGCTCGTCGTCGCCTTCGCGTTGGCCGGACGCATCGACATCGACCTTCGCAAGGATCCCATTGGTAAGGATCGAGAAGGCCAGCCCGTTTACCTTGCCGACCTCTGGCCATCGCAACGTGAAG
Source organism: Acidobacteriota bacterium (assembly GCA_016196065.1). NCBI lineage: Bacteria > Pseudomonadati > Acidobacteriota > Acidobacteriota bacterium. The sequence goes on from JACPYL010000027.1 coordinate 379,172, forward strand.
TTGAGCAGACCATGGAAAAGTCGATCACGTCCGACATGTTCCGTAAAAGCTATGGCGAAGTGTATTCAGGCGATGAGCGCTGGCGCACTTTGCCCGTGCCAACTGGCGAGACATACGCATGGGAAAAGGACTCAACCTACATTCGTCAGGCTCCTTATTTCGACGGTATGAAAGTGAAGCCTGCGGCCATTGAGGACATTCGCAGCGCCCGCGTGCTCGCAGTTCTGGGCGACAGCGTGACGACCGATCACATCTCGCCCGCTGGGTCGATCAAGAAGGATGGTCCGGCTGGAAAATACCTGGTCGCCCACGGTGTGCAACCCGCCGATTTCAATTCTTACGGATCACGCCGCGGCAATCACGAAGTCATGGTACGCGGAACTTTTGCGAATACGCGGTTGCGCAACAAGATGGTCACGACCGAAGGCGGATTTACTCGTCATCTGCCCGACGGCGCCGAGATGTCCATCTTCGAAGCGTCCGAGAAATATCATGCGGAGAAAGTGCCGCTCGTGATCCTCGCCGGCAAGGAATATGGATCCGGATCATCCCGTGACTGGGCAGCCAAGGGACCGCGCCTGCTGGGCGTGCGAGCGGTCATCGCGGAAAGCTACGAGCGCATTCACCGCTCCAATCTGGTTGGGATGGGAATCCTGCCGCTGCAGTTTCTACCCGCAGAAAATGCCGAATCGCTGAAACTCTCCGGCCACGAGGTGTTCGAAATTACCGGCATCGCCCAGGTGGTGGAGAAGTTTTCCGCGGGCCGGCAGATTACCGTGCGCGTGAAGGGTGAAACGAAATCCGAGTTCAAGGCGATCGTCCGCATCGACACTCCGCAGGAAGCGTTGTATTACGCGAACGGTGGCATTCTGCAATACGTCTTGCGGCAACTGCTGTCGAACAAGTCCTGACCCGAATCCGTCTGCGCCTGAAGGGCATTCAAATGTAGAGACGCGGCTTGCCGCGCCTCTTCCCGTCCGGCAAAACTCCAACCCGAGCGTGCTAATCTCAATCCCCATGTTTATCCCCGCACCGTACGTGTCTGCCGCTTGCAGTCTGACTGCAATGCTGATCTGGGGAGCCAGCGATTTTTCCGGCGGAGTCGGTGCGCGCCGCGTGAACGCGTTTCTCTTCACAGCGATCGTTCATCTGAGTGGGATCTTCCTGATGTATTCCGTTGCCCGGATCACACATGCTCCGTTCCCAGACCGGGCAAGCCTGCTGTGGGCGCTGGCGGCGGGTTCGGTGGGCGGCATTTCCCTGGCTGTCTTCTACCGGGCGCTGGCCAGCGGCAAAATGGGTTTGACGGCGCCGGTATCAGCTGTTCTTGGGGCCGCGATCCCGACGATCGTCACCGCTTTCCGTGAAGGGTTTCCGGGATACCGTCAGTTGATTGGGTTTGTCCTTGCCGGTGTTGGAGTCTGGCTTATCTCGCGCACGGAGGGCAGCCTCGGTCGTCCGGAAGGCCTGGGGATGGCGGTGCTCGCGGGCGTCGGCTTTGCCGTCTTCTATCTGTGCGTGAATCAGACTCGCAATGCTTCGGCTATCTGGATCGCCGGCAGTTCCCGTTGCGCATCGCTCTTCGTGACCAGCATTTTCGTTTTGGCCACGCGACAAGTGCGGGCAGTCCCCGGTCCGATTTTGGCTCTCGCCATTTTCACCGGCTTTCTGGATATCACGGGCAGCGCCCTATTCGTCCGCGCAGCCCAAACCGGACGCCTGGATACTGCTGTCGTACTCAGCTCTCTTTACCCTGCGATCACGGTGCTGCTGGCTCGCTTCTTCCTGCATGAGCATTTCAGTCGAAGCAAGACCGTTGGAATGCTGGCGGCGCTCGCGGCAGTGCCGCTGGTGGCGGGGTGAGGCTATTCCATATTGCAGAGGATGGAATACGATAGATCCGTGGCTCTTGTCGAAGTCCGCAATCTAACCAAAGTATTCGATGTCAGTGAGTCCGCTTTTGGCGGCCGCTCCGGCCAAGTGCGCGCGGTGGACGATGTCTCGTTCGACATTCAACCGGGCGAGACTCTTGGCCTGGTGGGCGAATCGGGCTCTGGCAAGAGCACGCTCGGGCGGCTGATTCTGCGGTTGATTGAGCCGACGAGTGGCGCCGTGGCGTTCGGTGGCAAAGACTTGCTCGCGGCCAACGGTGCGGAGTTGCGCCTTCTTCGCCGCGACATGCAGATCATTTTTCAGGATCCATTTGGCTCGCTCGATCCGCGATTTCGTGTCGAAGAGGTGATTGCCGAACCGATCATCATCCACGAAAAGATCAGCGGTGATGCGCGGCGGCAGCGTGTTAAGGAATTGTTGCGGGCCGTCGGACTCGACGAGTCCGCCATGTCCCGCTATTGCCACGAATTTTCCGGTGGACAGCGGCAGCGTATCGGTATTGCTCGCGCGCTTGCCCTGCGCCCGAAATTCATTGTGGCCGACGAGCCCGTTTCCGCGCTCGATGTCAGCGTGGGCGCTCAGATCGTGAACCTCCTGCGCCAGTTGCAGCGCGAGTTCGGCCTGACCTACCTCTTTATCTCTCATTCCATGCCGGTGGTGCGCTATCTTTCCACCCGGATTGCGGTGATGTATCGCGGCAAGATCGTCGAAATCGGATCGACTGCCCAAGTCACCGGACGCCCGCAGCACGCCTATACCAGTAGCCTGCTGGCGGCTACGCCAGAGATTGCCGTACAGTAGCTGTTCACCGGCGCGCAAACGGCATTCGCCGAAACCTTCGCTATTCGCCGACTTGATCTTGATGTCCGTGGAGAAAAAAAACTACAATCCCCGAGAAATTGGAGGAGACAACTATGGCTACCGCTTCCACGATTCCACCACAAGAAACCGCGCCGCAGTCCCAGGTACAACGTGTGATCAACACTTTCATCGCGCCCAGCAAGACTTTCACCGATCTGCGCCGGAGCGCCAGTTGGTGGCTGCCGTTTCTGATCGGTGGCATCGTCTACGTCATGTTCATCTACGTGGTCGACCAAAAAGTTGGTTTTAGAAAAGTAGTGGAGAATCAGCTCCGCATTCAGCCCAAGCAGGAGGCACGCCTGGAACAATTGCCGGCCGATCAGCGCGAAGCTGCCATGCAGCAACAGACCGGGTTTTGGAAAGTATTCTCCTACATCGGGCCGGTAATCGGTCTGGTCTTCTACCTCATCATCGCCGCCGTTCTTTTCGGCACCTTCAAGCTCGCTGCCAACGCCGACATGAAATTCTGGACCATGTACGGTCTAACCGTGTTTGCGTGGTTGCCCCAGATATTTGTTTCCTTGCTGGCGATTCTTGCCCTGGTCGCCGGTGTGAGTGCCGATGGGTTCATGATCCAGAGTCCTGCGACGACGAATCTGGGAGCATTTGTCGACCCATCGTCTTCACCTGCACTGTTCGCCCTACTGAGTTCAATCGATGTCTTTACCTTCTGGAGTCTTGCCTTGATGGCCATCGGCGCAACCTGCATCAGCAAAGTGAAGCGAGGAACTGCGTTTGCAATTGTGTTTGGTTGGTTCGCATTTTGGGTGGTAGTCAAAGTCGGGTTGGCCGCTGCCACTTCCTGATGGCGTGACAAGAATCACAGCCATCGCAGAACAGTCTGGCGTATGATCCTTCCTTCCTTTTTTCGGAGGTGTCATGCGCCATTTTATTTTGCCTGTAGCCGTGTGCTTTGGCCTGGCTCTTGCAGCATTTGCCCAACCAGCGGCAAACAGTAGTGCGTCCTGCGTTGAATGTCACAGCAAGCAGACGCCGAGCATCGTGGCCGATTGGAAGTTGAGCAAGCACAGCCAGATGGAAGTCACCTGCGCCACTTGCCACGGCGACCAGCATCAATCAGCCTCCGACGTTGCGAAGGTGAAGATCCCGACACCCGAAACCTGCGCGCAGTGTCACAAGACTCAAGTTGAGCAGTACATGCACGGGAAGCATTCCAAGGCTTGGGCGGCCATGCTGGCTATGCCCACGATCCATTGGCAGCCGATGCCGATGATCGAGGGAGAAAAAGGCTGCGGCGGGTGCCACAAGATCGGCGTGAAGTCGCCGGACGAAATCGCGAAGCTGAGCAAGAACGGCAGTGAGTTTGGCGCGGCTTCATGCGATTCCTGTCACACGCGGCACACATTTTCAGTTGAGGAAGCGAAGGCTCCGCAGGCCTGTGAAACCTGTCACATGGGCTTTGACCATCCCCAGTGGGAAATGTATTCCTCATCCAAGCACGGAGTCCGTACGGACCTGAAGCAGCGCGGGATCTTGCCTGCTGGAGCGGCGGCGCCCACTTGCCAGACCTGCCACATGCAGAACGGCGATCACGGTGTGCGTACGGCATGGGGATTTCTTGCGGTTCGCCTTCCTTTGCCTGAAGACAAACAATGGGCGGCGGATCGCGCGGCAATTCTGCAAGCCCTCGGCGTGCTCGATCCCGATGGCAAGCCGACCGCGTTGGTTGCCACCGTTCAAGCTGCGGATGTTGCCCGCTTGACCCAAGAAGACTGGCAGGGCGAGCGCGACAAGATGCTCAAAGTTTGTAATCAGTGTCACTCCGGTAATTTCGCCAGGCAGCAACTGCAGGCCGGCGATGACATGATCAAGAATGCCGACCACTTGATGGCCCAGGCAATTCACATTGTTGCCGACTTGTATAAGGACGGCGTTCTGCCCCAACCCAAGAACTATGCGTATCCGTTCCCGAACCTGCTTACCTTCCACGATGCTCCAACTGTGGTCGAGCAAAAATTGTTCGTGATGTATCTCGAGCATCGCATGCGCACGTTTCAGGGCACGTTCCACGGCAGCCCCGACTACGCGCTCTGGTATGGCTGGAGCGAGATGCAACGCGACTTGACTGAGATCAAGGAACTCGCCGAACAGATGCGGAAGGCAAAGACAGTCGCGGCTGCGAAGCCAGAGGCAGTCAAGCCGGTGGCGCACAAGCCAGCCCCGAAAAAATGAAGTGGGAGGCGAACTGGAAACTCGCCTCCGCACTAACCTGACCGCATTTACAATTGCTCCCGCATGCACACCGCGGACGTCGCCATCATCGGTGGAGGCATTGTCGGATCGAGCATTGCCTACCATCTGGTCTCTGCCGGTTGTAAGAATGTGCTCGTGATCGAGCGCGAAACCGCGCAGGGCAAGGGATCCACCGGCAAGAGCATGGGTGGCGTTCGTGCTCAATTCTCCACGCCCGTCAACATCCAGATGTCGCTCTACTCGATTCCTTTCTACGGGAGTTTCGAGGAGCGCCTTGGCTACCCCTGTGACTATCGCGCGCAGGGATATCTCTTCTGTGCGACCAGCGAAAAACACATCGCGTACCTGCGCGCGAACTGTGAAAAACAAGTGGCGATGGGTTTGAAGAACGTGCGTCTTATCTCGGGAGACGAAATTCGCAGCCAGTTTCCGCAGTTGCGCGGCGACGACATTATCGGCGGCAGTTTCTGTTCGACCGACGGGTTCGTTGATCCCTATAGCGTGATGATCGGCTTTATGACGTGGGCCTCTGACCACGGAGCCGCGCTTTGGAAGAACGCAACCGTGACGGGAATTTCGAAGCAGGGCCATGCCTTCGAGATCACGACCACGCGCGATTCGATTTCCGCGGCATCGGTTGTCAACTGTGCCGGAGCCTGGTCCGCCGGCATTGCCAAGATGCTTGGCATCGATTTGCCGGTGGAGCCGTTACGCCGCATGCTCGTCCCTACCGAACCCTTCGATGCATTCCCGCACACTGCGCCCATGATCATCGACATGTCGAACGGATTCCATTTCCGTCCGGAGAGCCGCGGCTTTTTATTGGCATGGAACGATCCCGAAGAAACTCCGGGCTACAAGATGGACTTCGAGCCTTCGTTCATCGAGAAAATTCTGACCCGTGCCGCCGACCGCGTTCCCATATTTGAGAATGTCGCCGTGAATCCAAAACGTGCATGGGCAGGCCTGTATGAAATGACGCCGGACCATCATCCCATCCTTGGGGAGTCGCCCGATGTGCCGGGATTTTTCTTTGCCAATGGTTTCAGCGGACACGGCGTGATGCATTCTCCGGCCACCGGTAAAATCCTCAGTGACTTGATCTTGACTGGCAAGACGGGATTGATCGACGCATCTCTGTTGAACTTTTCTCGTTTCGCCGAAGGGCGAACGATTCACGAGACGGCGGTGCTGTAGTCACGGATCGAACGCCCCGCGATCATTTACTATGGTCGCCGCAAAGCTCATGCCCCAGGAACTCAACTACTGGTTGACCACGGTCGAGATGCCGGCTTCTCCGCCGCAGCCTTTGCCTGAGATCGTCGACGTCGCCGTAGTGGGTGCAGGCTTTACCGGTCTCTCGGCCGCCCTCGCGCTCGCGAAACGAGGTGCAAAGGTCGTGGTACTCGAGTCCGAAACCATCGGATGGGGCGCCAGTTCGCGCAATGGCGGCATGGTGCTTTCCGGACTGAAACTTGGCGTCAACCAGTTGATCTCCAAGTATGGACGCGAACTCACGCGTCGCATGTACGCGGCATCGCTCGACACCATCGCGTCCGTCGAACGCATTGTCCGAGAGGAAAACATCGCTTGCGACTTTGCACGCAGCGGTCACCTTGAAGTTGCCTGTAAGCAGAGCCACTTCGACGACTACGCCCGGCAGGTCGAAGTCATCGCGCGCGAATTCAATCATCAATTGAAGATTGTGCCGCGCGCGGATCTCCGCAGTGAAATTGGCTCCGACATTCATTACGGTGGCATGGTGGACGAGATCAGCGTGGGCGTGAATCCCGCACGATACGTCGCCGGCCTCGGCGCTGCTGCGATGCGGGCCGGGGCGACCATTCACGAGCGCACCGAACTGCAGGGCATAGATCGCGATTCGCAAAACGGCGCGCCGGGATTCCGGCTCAAAACATCCCGCGGAACTTTTCGTGCGCGCAACGTGCTCGTCGGCACCAGCGGTTATACCGGCGTGGCGACTCCGAAATTAAAGAATAAGATCATCCCCATCGGCTCGTTCATTATTACGACCGAAATCTTGCCGGATGCACTGGCCCGCGAAGTCAGTCCCCGCAACCGGCAGATCTACGACTCCAAAAATTATCTCTACTATTTCCGCCTGACGCCGGATAACCGCATGCTTTTCGGAGGACGCGCCGCCTTTTTCCCCGAGACCGATCAGACCATCCGCAAGAGCGCCGAGATTTTGCGCCAGGGGATGATCTCGGTGTATCCGCAGCTGCGCGATACGAAAGTCGAATACGTTTGGGGCGGCACACTTGATTTTTGTTTCGACATCATGCCCCACGCCGGACAGACCGACGGAATCTACTTCGCTCTTGGATACGCGGGGCACGGTGTTGCAATGGCGACCTGGCAAGGGCAGAAAATGGCGGAGTGGATCGCAGAAGGGAAGACCGACAATCCGTTTGCCGAGATTCCGTTCCCCGGCGCTCCCCTCGGACTCTACAACGGTAAACCCTGGTTCCTGCCGTTCGCGGGCGCTTACTATAAGGTGCTCGACTGGGTATCGTAAGAAACAGGTTTCAGGTCCTAGGTGTTAGGTCTCAGGTCTTTAAAACCGCAGCCGCCGGTGACGTTGTAGTTTTGCCTAATACCTAGTACCTGACACCTAAGACCTGACACCTGCATTTTCTGGAGAACCTTATGTCCCTATTCGGCCTCATTGAATACGATCAAGCCAGCCCCGAAGTGCGCGCGATTTATGACGACATCATGGCGACGCGCAAGACCGACTGGATCAACAATTTCTGGAAAGCGATCGCCCATGATCCCGTGATGCTCAAGCGCACATGGGAAGACATCAAGCAGATCATGGCTCCCGGCGCTCTTGATCCGCTCACAAAAGAGATGATCTACGTTGCCGTATCGGTGACGAATCAGTGCGAGTACTGCATCGCCTCGCACACCGCTTCCGCCCAAAAGAAAGGCATGACTGACGCGCAGTTCAAAGAATTGATGTCAGTCGTGGGGATGGCGAATGAAACCAACCGTCTCGTCGCCGGGTATCAAGTCGAGGTCGACGAAGCATTCAAGCGGCCTGCAAAATAGCGGTGAAGTTCTATAATCGTCGCGGGGGTGAGGGAATGGCCGAACTGACGATCGCTCCAGTTGCGACCCACGGATTTTTTCTAGACGGGAAGTGGCTGGAGGAAGGCGACCTCGTCGATGTTCGCGCTCCCTACGACGGATCGATCGTTGGCCGAGTGTTTCGCGGCCGTCGCGAACATGCCGAGCTAGCCATTGCCGCTGCCGTCAAAGCGTTCGGTACCACACGCCGTCTGCCCGCCTTTGAGCGCCAGCGCGTTCTTCGCCAGATTGCCGAAGGAATCCAGGCGCGGCGCGAAGAATTCGCCCGTACGCTTGCGCAGGAAGCGGGCAAGCCCATCAAGACCGCGCGTCTTGAAGTGGACCGCGCCATGATCACCTTCGGCATCGCTGCCGAAGAAACCGTGCGCGGCTACGGAGAATATCTCCCACTCGACTGGCAGCAATCGACCGTCGGACGCTGGGGGATCGTCAAACGCTTTCCTCTCGGCCCCATTGCCGGAATCTCGCCGTTTAATTTCCCGCTGAACCTGGTTGCTCACAAAGTCGCTCCCGCCATGGCTGCCGGATGTTCCATGATCCTCAAGCCCGCTCCGCAGACTCCGCTGAGCGCGTTGCTGTTGGCGGAAGTGGTTCAGCAGGCAGGCTGGCCTGATGGTGGACTCAATGTGCTGCTGCTCTCCAACGAAGATTCCGAATTGCTGGTAACCGATGATCGAATCAAGCTCATCAGTTTTACCGGCAGCGCCGCCGTCGGATGGGCCATCAAAGATAAAGCCGGAAGAAAGAAAGTCGTCCTCGAACTCGGCGGTAACTCCGGGGTCATCGTGCACAGCGACTGCGATCTGCAATACGCTGCCGAACGTTGCGTTACCGGAGGCTTCGCCTACGCCGGTCAGTCCTGCATTTCCGTACAGCGCATCCTGGTCGAACATTCCGTCTACGGCAAATTCACCGAATTGTTGCTCGAAGAGACAAAGAAGCTGAAAGTCGGCGACCCGCTCGACGAAGCCAGCGACCTGGGCCCGATGATCCGCGAAAGTGACGCCATCCGTGCCGCGGATTGGATTCAAGAGGCGGTGCGCGGTGGGGCGCGCCTGCTTTGCGGCGGCAAGAGAAAAGGTTCTCTCCTCGAGCCCACCGTTCTTTCCGGCACGCGCTCCGACATGAAAGTGAATTGTCAGGAAATTTTTGCGCCGGTGGTGACGGTTGAGCCCTACCACGACTTCTCTTCCGCATTGAAGGAAATCAACAACTCCCCGTACGGACTACAGGCTGGCCTCTTCACGCGCGATGCCAAACTTATCTTCCAGGCGTATGAGGAGTTGGAAGTCGGCGGACTGATTGCCGGCGATGTGCCGACATTCCGAGTCGAACACATGCCCTATGGTGGAGTGAAAGATTCAGGATTAGGGCGCGAAGGCTTGCGCGATTCGATTCAGGAGATGACCGAACCGAAACTTTTGGTCATGAACCTGCGCTAAGGGTTTCAAAACGGGAAAACGATTTGAACGCCTCATCGGAGCCGTTTCCGTTGTGAATTTCAACGCCTTCAGTGATTTGATTTCATTTTTCGTGAATTAAAAAAGAAAAGCTGCAAGCAAAGTGTTGAACAAAACCATTCAACTGCTATAATCACCCGTTTTAGTGTCCACGGTCACAGCTGAGTGTGACCTAATTCACAGCGAAGCGAAGACTCGGGAGCGGCGTGACCGTTCCCACCAGGCGGAAGACTCGATCGACATGCAGATTTTTCCACGCAGCAGCAACAACATTGCCCGCGCTTCGTTGGTAATCGTTGCCGTTGTCGTCGCCGGATTAGGCTGGGTTCTGTGGGAACTCGAGCGCACGCCCTACGTGACCAATGCAGGCGTCCGGAAACCGCAACCGGTGCCGTTCAGCCATCAACACCATGTCACCGGACTCGGTATTGACTGCCGTTATTGCCATACTTCGGTGGAGGTGTCCAGTTTTGCCGGCATTCCTCCGACCAAGACTTGCATGAATTGCCACTCCCAGATCTGGACCAACGCCGCTTATCTGGAGCCGGTGCGCGAGAGTTATCGCAACGGCAAGTCGATTGAGTGGTCGCGCGTCAATCAGGTTCCGAATTTCGTTTATTTCAATCACAGCATCCACATCAACAAGGGCGTAGGCTGCAACACCTGCCATGGCCCCGTCGACAAGATGCCGTATGTCTATCAGTACGCGTCCCTGCAAATGGAATTCTGCCTGGATTGCCATCGTGCACCGCAGAAGTATCTGCGTCCGCGCGAGCAGGTCTTCAATATGCGATACGAGCCGCCGGCCAAGAACCCGTTGCATGAGAACGATGTGGAAGTGAATGGGCACACCTACACGGATCAGATCGAACTCGGCAACGCGCTGAAAGATCTGTACAAGGTGCGCTCGGTCAAGGCCATCACAAGTTGCAGCACCTGCCACCGCTAGCGGCAGATAAATAAGACGGATTTCGCGACACGATTAACGACGAAACGAAAATGGACGAGAACATCAAACACCAGGGCGGACCGGACGTTTGTCCGGGAAAGCGCAATCAGCTTGATCTGCAGGCGGTGCGCGAGCAGATCGAGGAGACGACCGGTCCCGAATATTGGCGCAGCCTGGAAGAACTCGCAGGCAGCGACGAATTTCAGGAGATGATGCACCGCGAGTTTCCCAAGGGCGCATCCGAATGGATGGAGTCGTTCTCGCGTCGCGGCTTCCTTAAAACGATGGGAGCGTCGCTCGCGCTCGCCGGCCTGACCGGTTGCACCAAGCTGCCCGACTCGGTCATTGTTCCATACGTAAAGCAGCCGGAGAATCTGATCCCCGGCAAGCCGATGTATTACGCGACCGCCTATACGCTGGGTGGATACGCGTCCCCGATTCTCGTCGAAAGCCACATGTACCGTCCGACCAAAGTGGAAGGCAATCCGGAACATCCGGCAAGCCTCGGTGGTACGGATGTGTACGCGCAAGCTTCTCTGCTCGACTTGTACGATCCCGACCGCGCCCAGAACATTACTTATATGGGCGACACGCGTTCGTGGACGGCCTTCCTTGAAGCCGTCCGTGGCCCGATGGCTGCGCAGAAGGGCGTCCAAGGTGGCGGCGTCCGCATTCTCACGCAGACGGTTTCTTCTCCGGCACTGGCAGGACAGATTCGCGACTACCTGAAAGCGAATTCGCAGGCCAAGTGGCATGTCTACGAGCCCATCAACCGCGACAACGTGAATGAAGGCGCCAGGATGGCCTTTGGCGAGCCGGTTGAAACGCGTTACGACTTGTCGAAAGCCGATGTCATCGTTTCGCTCGACGCCGATTTCCTGTACGCCGGATTCCCGGGCTCGACGCGCTACATCCGCGACTTTGCTTCGCGCCGCAATCCTGATGGAAACATGAACCGGTTGTACGTGGTCGAGAGCACGCCGAGTTCAACGGGCATGAAGGCCGATCACCGTGTCCCCTTGCGAGCGGCGGAGATTGAGGGTTTTGCCTGGACGCTGGCTGGCGCTATCGGCCTGAGTTCCAGCGGGATTACCAATCAGGCTCAGCAATCGCAAGCCTCCGCGATCGCAAAAGATCTTCAGGCTCACAAAGGTTCGAGCATCGTCATCGCGGGAGATCACCAACCAGCGGCCGTTCATGCCCTGGCGCATGCGATGAATCAAGCGTTAGGCAATGTCGGCAAGACGGTTCTCTATACCGACTCCGTCGATGCCAACCCGGTGAACCGCAACGAATCTCTGCACGAACTGGTGCAGGATATTCGCGGCGGAAAAGTTGACCTGCTCCTGATCCTCGGCGGCAATCCGGTGTATGACGCGCCCGCTGAATTGGAATTTGCCTCGGCGATGAAGTCCAATGCAGTCGCCATCAAGGTTTATCTCGGTACGCACAGCAATGAGACTGCCGATTTGTGCCAGTGGCACGTCCCCGAAGCGCATTACCTCGAGGCTTGGAGCGACGCGCGCGCCTATGACGGCACCGCCAGCATTGTGCAACCGCTCATTGATCCGCTCTATGGCGGTAAGAGCGCGCACGAACTCGTCGCGATTCTCGCTGGACAACCCGGCATTAGTGGACATGATCTAGTGCAGAGTTACTGGCAGAAACAGCACGGCGGCGACTTCGAATCGTTCTGGCGCAAATCGCTGCACGATGGATGGGTGGCCGGTACAACGTACGCCCTCAAAAACGTCTCGGCCAAAGCCGCGAGTTCTCCGACATCGGTAGCTTCGCCGGCCAATACCATCGAACTGAATTTCCGCCGCGATCCCTCCATCTACGACGGACGCTTCGCCAACAACGGCTGGATGCAGGAACTTCCCAAGCCGCTGACCAAGTTGACCTGGGACAACCCGGTCATGATTGGCCCCGCGATGGCCGCGCGCGAGCACCTGAATTCGAAGGACGTTGTCGAACTGGAATTCAACGGCAAGAAGGTCAAAGGTCCGATCTGGATTCAAGCCGGCCATCCCGACAACATGATCACCGTGTTTCTCGGCTATGGACGCACTCGTGCCGGACGAGCAGGCACAGGCGCTGGTTTCGATGTCTATCCGATGCGCGCCAGTCAGGCTCCGTGGTTCGCTAGTGGTGTAAAGATCACGCCAACGGGAGCGGTTTACAACCTCGCCAGCACGCAGGGCTACCAGGCGATGGAAACGCCCGACGGCAGCGAACGTCCTCTGGTGATGGAGCGGGATCTCGAGGAATACAAGAAAGACCCCGCGTTCGCGAAGGAAGGCGAAGTCCCGAAGGAACTTTCTCTATACCCGCCAGTTGATTACTCGAAAGAAACTTACAACTGGGGCATGGCGATTGATCTGAACTCCTGCGTGGGCTGCAACAACTGCATCGTTGCCTGCCAGTCGGAAAACAATATCGCTGTGGTCGGCCAGGAGCAGACGCTCAAAGGTCGCCACATGCACTGGATTCGCGTCGACGCTTACTATGGCGGCGACCGCAACAATCCCAAGGGCTATTTCCAGCCTGTGCCATGCATGCAGTGCGAGAACGCGCCTTGCGAGCTGGTTTGCCCGGTAGGAGCAACCGTCCACAGCAGCGAAGGCCTGAACGACATGGTCTATAACCGCTGCATCGGGACGCGCTATTGCTCGAACAACTGTCCCTACAAGGTGCGGCGCTTTAACTTCCTCCTGTTCCAGGACTGGGAGACTCCGCAGTACAAGATGATGCGCAATCCAGACGTGACGATCCGCAGCCGCGGTGTCATGGAAAAGTGCACATACTGCGTGCAGCGTATCAATGAGAAACGCATCGATGCCGAACGCGCAGACACAACGATTAAAGACGGCGAACTGCAAACCGCCTGCCAGCAGTCGTGTCCGGCGAACGCGATCGTGTTCGGCAACATCAACGATCCGAACAGTGCAGTGAATAAGTGGAAGGCGCAGCCGAGGAATTATTCCCTGCTGGGCGAATTGAATACGCGTCCGCGCACCACGTATCTCGCGGAAGTGCGCAATCCGAATCCCGAGTTGAAAACAGAGCGGAGCGCAGGTTAGAGGATGGCAACTCAACAGCAAATCCCGGTTGAAGTTCCGGTGGAAGATCAGCGCGCGCCGGTCATTGAGCCGGGCCATACTTTTTCCACCATCGGCGAGAAGGTCAGCAACATCGTCCTGAGGCGTCCCGTGTCTCTGGGATGGATCTTCGGATTCCTGGTGATGTTCTCGCTGATGAACATGATGCTGTTTGCTCTCGGCGTCCTGTTCCTCAAGGGCACCGGAATCTGGGGCATCACGATCCCCATCGGTTGGGGCTTCGCGATCATCAATTTCGTCTGGTGGATCGGTATCGGTCACGCCGGAACTTTGATTTCTGCAATTCTTTGTTTGTTGCGGCAGAGCTGGCGCAATTCAATTAATCGTTTTGCCGAAGCGATGACGCTCTTCGCGGTTGCTTGCGCGGGCGTTTTCCCGCTTGTCCACACTGGACGTCCATGGCTCGCCTACTGGATGTTCCCATACCCGAACACGATGAATTACTGGCCGCAATTCCGCAGCCCGCTCATCTGGGACGTGTTCGCGGTTTCGACCTACTTCACGATTTCGCTGGTGTTCTGGTTCGTCGGATTGATTCCGGATTTGGCCTCGATGCGCGATCGCGCCGAGCATCCTCTGACGCGCGGCATCTTCGGAATCCTGGCGATGGGATGGCGCGGTTCCGCCCGCCACTGGCATCGTTATGAGACGGCCTACCTGCTTCTCGCAGGACTTGCAACGCCTCTGGTTCTGTCGGTCCACACCGTCGTCAGCTTCGATTTCGCGGTCAGCATCGTTCCTGGATGGCACACCACGATCTTCCCGCCGTACTTCGTGGCGGGCGCCATCTACTCCGGATTCGCGATGGTGCTCTGCCTGGCCATCCCGATCCGCGCGATTTACGGCATGGAAGATTTCATCACCATGCGCCACCTCGAAAACTCCGGCAAGGTGATGCTCGCGACCGGTCTGATCGTTGGCTACGGCTACTTTATTGAAGCGTTCATGGGCTGGTACAGCGGAAACACGTTCGATTCATTCCTGCTGTGGAACCGTCTGCATGGTCCGTACGCGCTCTGGTATTGGAGTTTGATCGCGACCAACATCGTGATCCCGCAATTGCTCTGGCTGAAGAAATTCCGCACCAGCACCTTCTGGCTGTGGATTATTTCACTGATCGTGCTCGCCGGCATGTGGCTGGAGCGCTTCATCATTATCGTGGTCAGCCTGCACCGCGACTTCTTGAATTCTTCGTGGGGCATGTTCTACCCCACCAAATGGGATTGGATGACTTACATCGGAACGATCGGCATGTTCCTGACCGCGATGTGGTTGTTCGTACGCATCCTGCCGATGGTTTCGATTGCTGAGTTGCGCACCTTGCTGCCCGAGGCTCACGTGCACGAGGCGGAGGAGGTTGAGCGATGAGCACCGCCGTTGTCGAAAATTCGACCTTTGGCCTGATGGCAGAATTCGACTCGCCGCAGGAACTTGTTGACGCCGCCCACAAAACGCATGGCGCCGGCTACAAGGACATCGACGCTTTCAGTCCTTTCCCCATCGAAGGGCTGGCGGACGCGATCGGCTTTCACAAGAACTATGTGTCGCTGGTCGTTCTGATTTGCGGGATCATCGGCGGGTTGTCGGGCTACTTGCTCCAGTATTACGTTTCAGTGATCAGCTATCCGACTAACATCGGTGGCCGTCCCTATCATTCCTGGCCGTCATTCATCATTGTGACTTTCGAACTGACAATTTTGTTCGGCGGCGTTTCTGCCGCCATCGGCATGCTGGTGCTGAATGGATTGCCGTTGCCTTATCACCCGGTTTTCAACGTGCCTGCATTTTCGAAGGCTACCGAAAACAAGTTTTTCCTGGTTGTGTCGGCCACTGATCCCAGGTATGACGCTGTTCGCACCCGCGAGTTCCTTAAAGGACTTGCTCCGCGCTCTGTCTCGGAGGTCCCGAGCTAAATGAAGCCCGTGCGCAAAATTCTGCCCGCGCTGTTGGCGCTGATTTTCGTTACCGCCGGATGTCGCATCGATATGCACGTCCAGCCTTACTATCGTCCGCTGACGAAGAACGACTTCTTTGCCGACGGTCGCTCCGCCCGCCTTCCCGTAGATGGTACGGTCGCGCGTGGCGATCTCCGCGACGACACCTATTTCTATACCGGCAAAGTGAACGGCAACCTCGGCGACACCATGCCGTATCCGCTGACGAGAGAAGTTCTGGAGCGCGGGCGCGATCGCTTTAACGTGTACTGCACGCCTTGTCACGGACGCGTCGGAGACGGCAATGGATTCATTCCAACTCGCGGATTGCGTCACCCGCCGTCGTACCACATCGACCGGCTGCGCAAAGTTCCCCTCGCCTACTTCTTTGACGTGATGACCAACGGCTTCGGCGTCATGCTGGACTATTCTGCCCAAATCTCGCCACGCGATCGCTGGGCCATCGCGGCGTATGTTCGCGCGTTGCAGTTGAGTCAGAATGTAAATTCCGCGGAACTTCCTGCGGGAACTAAAGTTCCGTCTGAAGCTCCGAACTATCGCGACATCGGCACGGGCGCGACGCTGCCAGTCGTGCAGCCAAAGGCGAGTGAGTCGGGCGAATCAAAAGAGGAGCACCAACAATGACCACGGCGACCCTAAACAAAGCGGACCTCATGGCCCCGCCCGTGGCTGAAAGCCTCCAGACGCGCTCCCTGTTCATTGGCCTGGTGGGCGCTGCCGCCTCGGTCGCGGGTGCAATCATGGCTCCGAAGGAGTTCTACTCGGCCTACCTCACGATTTTCATCGTCGGACTGAGCCTGTCGCTCGGCTGCATGTCGATCCTAATGCTCTACCACCTGGTGGGTGGAGGCTGGGGCACGGTGGCCCGCCGCATTCTGGAAGCGGGCATGATGACGCTGCCGCTGATGGCCGTACTCTTCCTTCCCATCCTGTTCCACCTGCCGTGGCTGTATGACTGGGCGCGGCCGGAAGTGCTGAAGGACCTGCCGAAGAACGCCAAGTTGGCGGAGATCGCGCAGTCGTACCTCAACGCCAACGCGATCGGCGTACGTTACGCAATTTATTTTGTCTTGTGGCTTCTGATGGCGTTCCTGCTCAACCGCTGGTCAACCGCGCAGGATAGCGAGTCATCGCGCAACCAGAGCACGCTCCGCTTCCGCGCCCTGAGCGCACCTGGACTGGTCATCTACTCATTGACCTTCTCGTTCGCCATCATCGACTGGGTCATGTCGCTGCAGGCGCGCTGGATCTCAACCATCTATGGATTGATCTTCATCGCCGGCGCCGCGCTCTCTACCTTCTGCTTTGTCGTGCTGGTCGAGAACATCCTCAGCAAGAGCAAGCCGATGTCCGGATTTCTCAAGTCCACCGAAGTTCACGATCATGGCAAGTTCATGCTCGCCTTCGTGATGGTGTGGGCCTACTTCAATTTTTCGCAGTGGCTCATCATTTGGGCGGGCAACCTGCCGGAAGAAATTCCATGGTTCTTCCGCCGCATCAATGGCGGATGGGGCTATGTGGCCATGTTCCTGGTCATCTTCCACTTCGCCGTACCGTTCGCATTCCTGCTTTCGCAGCGCCTGAAGAAGCAGACCAGCACGCTGGTCGTGATGGCTTCATGGTTGATCCTGATGCGCGTGGCAGACACCTTCTGGCACATTGAACCCGCGCAGTCCCTGCACCACGACACGTTCCATATCAGTTGGACTCTGTTCGCAGCGCTGTTCGGGATTGGCGGACTCTGGATGGCCTACTTCTTTTACAACTTGAGAAAACGTCCGCTGCTGGCTGTGTATGCGCCGCAGACGTTGAGATTACTGGAGCCGCACGCATGAGTGATGAGCACCTGAATCACGGACAAGCCGGGCACGGAGTGGAGTACGAACACGAGGATCTCAATACTCGTGGCGTGTTCGGCTTCTTTGTCGGACTGGCGATTACCGGCGCCATCATCTACTTCATCATTACGGCGATGTACACGTTTCTCGACAAGTACGAGCAGTCGCAGATGACCGCATCCAGTCCGCTGATGAAGCCGGAAGATTCCGCCATGATCGGCGCACGGCGCGTCACGCAGGACTACGTTGAAAACCGGTTCAAGGACAACGGTGCGCCGCTGCTGGAAGTGGACGAAACCGGACAGCTTCTGAAATTTGTTCTGGACCAGGAAAAACATTTGAACAGCTTTGGCTGGGTGGATGAAAAGGCAGGCGTGGCGCACATTCCCATCGATCGCGCGATGGACATGCTCGTGCAGCACGGATTGCCGCAGCAAAGCAATGCCAGTGCATCATCCGCCGCCCAAAAGGCTCCGGCTAAAGCAAAGAAATAGAGTTCTACAGGACGAGAGAAGAGGAACACGCTGTGCGCAGTAAATTAATCATCGCCGCCACCTGTTTGCTGATGCTTTCCACGCTCCCGTTGTTGGGGCAGGGAATGCGCGGCCCCATGATGAATGGCGAATCGATGGGAATGCCCACCGGCCAGAAACTTCCGGGGCTGGAATTTGTCGGCATCGAGCAACACATGAATGCCGAAGTCCCAGCCGATCTGGCATTCCGTGACGAACTCGGCAATCCCGTCAAACTGGGCGACTACTTCGGTAAGGGACGTCCAGTGATTCTGAATCTGGGCTACTACCAGTGCCCAATGCTGTGCGGCGAAGTCTTGCAGGGACTGACCGGCTCGCTCAAGACTCTGAGCTTCGACTTGGGCAAGGATTTCGACGTCGTCACCGTAAGTTTTGATCCGCATGAAACGCCGGACATGGCTGCAACCAAGAAGCGCGAGATCATGCGCCGCTATGGACGCGCCGGGTCAGAAAAAGGCTGGCATTTCTTGACCGGTCCCGCGGAATCCATCAACGCGCTGACCAAGGCGGTTGGATTTCAGTTTCAGTGGGACGAAAAGACGGGGCAATACGCGCACGCCACCACCATCGTGGTGCTGACGCCCGACCGCCGCGTCGCCCAATATTTTTACGGCGTGGAATTCGCGCCGAAAGATCTGCGTCTCGGACTGGTGCAGGCCTCTCACAACCAGATTGGCGGCGTCACGGACCAGATGCTTTTGTACTGCTATCACTACGATCCCAGGACCGGCAAATATGGTGCCATCATCAGCCGGATCATGAGCATCGCAGGGGCGGCAACGATTTTGCTTCTCGGAACGTTTGTGTTCGTTCTGTACCGCGCCGATGCCAGCGCGCAGCATAAAGCACTAAGGCGAGCCACGTAATCATGTCGAAATATTTCCCATTGTGGCCCGATCGGGCCTCGACCTTGGCAGGCCAGGTGGACGGACTCTACATCTACCTGGTGCTGGTGTCGACTGTGATGACGCTGCTGATCTTCATCGCGGTCGCAGTGCTGGCCATCAAGTATCGCCGCCGTCCGGGCGTCGCCGCGCATCCGATCGAAGGTTCGCCGATTCTCGAAACCGCCTGGTCCGTGATTCCTTTCGGCGTCATGCTTACCTTCTTCATCTGGGGTGCGGTCATTTACTTCAAAGAACGCACGCCTCCCACGAACTCGACCGAAGTTTACGTCGTCGCCAAGCAGTGGATGTGGAAGATCGAGCACATGGAAGGGCAGCGCGAGATCAACGAACTGCATGTTCCCGTCGGCCAGAACGTCAAGCTCATCATGACGTCGCAGGACGTGATCCACAGTTTCTTCGTCCCCGCGTTCCGCTTGAAGCAGGACGTAATTCCCGGCCGCTATACTACGCTATGGTTTAAGGCGACCGGACCGGGCGTCTATCACCTGTTCTGCGCCGAATATTGCGGGACCTCGCATTCCGGCATGATCGGAAACGTGGTCGTCATGGAACCCCAGGACTACTCGCAATGGATGGCTGGCGGTCCCAGTGTTCCGCTGCCCGAGGCCGGCAAGCAACTGTTCGCTTCGCTCGGTTGCGCGACCTGCCATCGCTTCGACATCCAGGGGCGCGGTCCGAATCTGCAAGGCGCCTTTGGTAAGCCGGTGCTCCTCGAAGATGGGCGTACCGTGATGGTGGACGACAACTACGTGCGCGAATCGATTCTCAATCCGACCGCCAAGATCGTGAACGGCTTCAAGCCCGTCATGCCGACTTTTCAGGGCCTGGTGAGCGACGAACAATTGAACGCGCTGGTGGCCTACGTCAAATCGCTGGGCGGCCAGGCCGCGACGGGAGCCCCGAGCCAGGCGGCAGCGACCCCGGCCGGACAACCTCAGAAGCAGGTGCAATAGCATGGCGACCACAGTAATTCCGGTACAGCCCGCATCCAAGCCGGTCAACTATTTAACCAACGGCTTCACTCTCCGGAGTTGGCTGCTGACCACGGACCATAAGAGGATCTCGCTCCTTTATTTGATCTCGGTCACCGCGTTCTTTTTCCTGGGCGGATTTTTCGCAATGCTTATCCGGCTCGAACTGCTTACTCCGCAGGGCGACCTGATGCACGCCGATAGCTACAACAAAGTCTTCACCGCGCACGGCATGATCATGGTGTTCTTCTTCCTGATCCCGGTCGTGCCGGCCGTCCTCGGAAACTTCCTTGTGCCGCTCATGGTGGGCGCGAAAGATCTGGCCTTCCCGCGCATCAACCTGCTGAGCTGGTACCTGTACATCATCGGCGGCCTGATGATGATTCACGTCCTGCTGACCGGCGGTATCGATACCGGCTGGACGCTCTACAGCCCCTTCAGCACGCAGTTCAGTAACACCAATGTCATCGAAGCCGGACTGGCAATCTTCATTGCCGGATTCTCGTCGATCTTTACGGGACTGAATTTCATCGTCACCGTCCATCGGATGCGCGCTCCCGGCTTGACCTGGGATCGTCTGCCGTTATTTGTCTGGGCCAATTATGCGACCAGCTTGATCATGATCCTCGGCACGCCGGTGGTCGCGATCACCATCGTGATGGTCGCCGTTGAACGACTCTTCCACCTCGGCATCTTCGATCCAAAGCTCGGGGGAGACCCGCTGCTGTTCCAGCATTTGTTCTGGTTCTACTCCCATCCGGCCGTCTACATCATGATTTTGCCGTCGATGGGCGTGATCAGCGAACTGATCGCCTGCTTCTCGCATAAGCGCATTTTCGGCTACAAGATCGTCGCGCTGTCGAGTATCGCGATCGCTGTCATCGGATTCCTGGTCTGGGCGCACCACATGTTCGTGACCGGAATTTCGCTGTACGCAGCACTGATCTTTTCCTTCATCACCTTCTTCGTCGGCGTCCCGTCCGCCATCAAAGTCTTCAACTGGACGGCCACTCTGTATCGCGGGTCGATCTCGTTCGCGACTCCGATGCTGTACGCATTCGGATTTATCGGGCTGTTCACCATCGGCGGCTTGACCGGATTGTTCCTGGCCTCACTCGGCATCGACGTGCACGTCACCGATACGTATTTCGTGGTATCCCACTTCCATTACGTGATGGTCGGCGGTGTCGTCATGGGATACCTGGGTGGTATGCATTTCTGGTGGCCAAAAATCACGGGACGCATGTATCCCGAAGGCTGGGCAAAACTGTCTGCGCTGTTCGTATTCGTCGGATTTAACCTGACCTTCTTCCCGCAATTCATTCTTGGCTATGTCGGCATGCCGCGTCGCTACTGGCAGTATCCGCCGGAGTTCCAGGTGCTGAACATCCTTTCCACCGCGGGAGCGAGCGTATTGGCCGTAGGCTACCTGCTTCCCATGATCTACTTCGCATGGTCGCTGCGTTACGGCCCGATCGCGTCCGCGAATCCGTGGGGCGCTGCTGGACTCGAGTGGAAGACCACCTCGCCGCCGCCAACGTTTAACTTCGACGAAACTCCCGTCGTAACCTGGGAAGCCTACAACTACGACGAACTTGAACCGAAAGATCATGATGGAGGTTCCCGTTGAGCGATAGCCACGCTACCGCCGTCGACAGCGCCGAGCAGCACCCCCAGTTGCGGCATCACTTTGCCGACATGGAGCAGCAGAAGAATACTGCCTCGCTCGGCATGTGGCTGTTTCTGGTAACGGAAATCATGTTTTTCGGCGGCTTATTCTGCGCCTACCTGATCTACCGGCTGATGCACTTTAACGCCTTCGCCGCTGCCAGCCAGCAACTCGACATCAAGTGGGGAGCCTTCAACACCGCCGTCCTGCTGGTCAGCAGCGTCACCGTCGTTCTCGCAGTACGCGCTGCACAAGTGGGCAGCCGCAAGCAGCTAGTCGGCTATCTGGTCGTAACTGTCTTACTTGGACTGACCTTTCTGGGCGTTAAGGGGATTGAGTACAAGGAGAAGTTCGAGAAGCACCACGTTCCCGGTCCGACCTTCGCCTTTACCGACAAGTTCGATGACAACGGCAAGGAGATCCCGGTTAATCCAAAAGAAGCAGAGCTGTTCTTCTCGCTCTACTTCGCTATGACCGGCATGCACGCCCTGCACATGATCATCGGGTGCGGTCTGTTCAGCGTCCTAGCCATACTTGCGTGGAAGGGACACTACTCACCGGGATACTACACTCCCATAGAAAACGCGGGGCTGTACTGGCACTTGGTGGATATTATCTGGATTTATCTGTTCCCGCTGTTGTACCTGATCAGCCGCCACTCGTGACGGTGGCATAGAGATTTGCTAAGAACCGGGAACTGAGAACTGAGAACTGCTTATGTCGGAACACGTTACATCCCGTGCTTTTTCGATTGTTCTAGGTGCAGGCCTGATCGTGTTGACGGGCGTCACGGTAGCCGCCGCTTTCGTGAATCTGGGTGCCTTTAATCCCGTCGTCGCGCTCCTGATCGCCACCATCAAGGCCACGCTGGTCATACTCTTCTTCATGCACGTGAAGGGCGCCAGTGAGAAACTGACCGCCGCCGTGGTTGTCTCCGGCTTCTTCTTTCTCTGCATCTTGCTGGCCTTGTCGCTCGCTGACTACGGCACGCGCAGCTGGCGCTAACAACAACCCAAATACTGCCATCCTTCGCTTCGCTCAGGATGACAGATCCAAGAAGTCACCGCTCTCATCGGGATGACAGTCACAAAGAGTGACGAGCGCGCAAGGGCTCATGCAATCCCACTTGCGCCCGCTGCCCACATCCCCGAAGATGTCTGTAGCCAATGCCCGATTCCGCCTCAACCTACGACGTCTCCGCCCGAGCCCTCACCGCCCGCACCGAGTCCGTCGACGCCGCATCTCTCGAAGCCGCCCTGCGCCGCCATCTTCGCGGAGAAGTCCGCTTCGACGCCGGCAGCCGCGCTCTCTATGCCACCGACGGCTCCAACTATCGCCAGGTTCCGATCGGCGTAGTCGCCCCTCGCGATACTGAAGACGTTCTTGCCGTGGTCGCACTTTGCCGCGAACATCACGCGCCGTTGCTGGCTCGTGGCGGAGGCACATCGCTTGCCGGACAATGCTGCAATACCGCCATCATCCTCGACTTCTCGAAATACATGGCGGAGATTCTCGAGATCGACCCCGTCCGCCACATCGCCCGCGTACAGCCCGGAGTGATCCTCGACCACCTCCGCGCCGAAGCCGAAAAGCATCAGCTGACTTTCGCGCCCGATCCCGCCACCCATGACCGCTGCACGCTCGGCGGAATGATCGGCAACAACTCCTGTGGCGTCCACTCGATCATGGCCGGAAAGACCGACGACAACATCGAGTCGCTGGAAGTCCTGACTTACGACGGCCACCGCATGTACGTCGGCGCTACCAGCGACGACGACTTTCACCGTATCGTGAACGAAGGCGGCCGCCGCGCCGGAATTTATTCTGGCCTTAAGTCGATTGCCGACCGCTACGGCGACCACGTCCGCCGCCAGTTCCCCAACATCCCGCGCCGTGTTTCCGGATACAACCTGAACCAGTTGCTGCCCGAAAGCGGATTCCATGTCGCCCGCGCATTGGTCGGGACCGAGGGCACCTGCGCCACGATTCTCGAAGCAAGCTGCCGCCTCGTAGAGAGTCCGCCCGCGCGAGTCTTGCTCGTCATTGGATGGCCCGATATCTACCAGTGTGCCGACCACGTCCCGCAAGTCATGGAACACAGGCCCATCGGCCTCGAAGGCTTCGACGACATCATCGTCAACGCCTGCCGCCGCAAGGGTCTTAGCCCTGAAGGTATCGCGCTGCTCCCCGAGGGCAGCGGCTGGTTGCTGATCGAATTCGGCGCGGACACTCCCGCTGAAGCCGAAGCGCAAGCGCAACGCCTGATGGCGTCGCTCGATCGCGAGCAATCTCCGCCTGCAATGCGGCTCCTCGCCGACCCGCGTCAGGCGCGGCGTATCTGGGAGATTCGCGAATCAAGTCTCGGCGCAACCTCGCATGTTCCCGGTGAGGCTCCGCGATGGGAAGGCTTCGAAGACTCCGCCGTTGCTCCAGAAAAATTGGGCGCCTATCTCCGCGATCTCCGCAAGGTGATGAACGCCTACCAATATGGCGGTGCGTTCTATGGTCACTTCGGTCACGCCTGCGTGCACACCCGCATGGACTACGATCTCGAATCCGCCGAAGGCGTAAGAAAATTCCGGCAGTTCATGGAAGAGGCCGCTGACCTTGTCGTCAGCTATGGCGGCTCCCTCTCCGGCGAGCATGGAGACGGACAGGCCCGCGCCGAACTTCTCCCCAAGATGTTCGGCCCGGAATTGATGCAGGCCTTCCGCGAATTCAAAACGCTTTGGGATCCCGGCTGGAAGATGAATCCCGGCAAGCTGATCGAACCGTACAAGCTCGATGAAAATTTGCGCTTGGGCCCAACCTACGACCCTTGGAAGCCCGCAACTCATTTCAAATTTCCGGACGATCACGGTAGCCTTGCCAGCGCCACGCTGCGCTGCGTCGGAGTAGGGAAGTGCCGTCGCTACGAAGGCGGAGTCATGTGTCCGAGTTTTCGTGTGACCCGCGAAGAAGAACACTCCACGCGGGGGCGCGCTCACCTCCTCTGGGAAATGACGCAAGGCGAAGTCATCAAAGACCGCTGGCAGAACGAAGCCGTCAAAGAATCGCTCGACCTATGCCTCGCGTGCAAGGGTTGCAAGAGCGATTGCCCCACCGGAGTCGACGTCGCGACCTACAAATCCGAATTCTTGTCGCACTACTACGAAACCAATAACCGTCCACTGAACGCCTTAGCCTTCGGCAACATCGATCTGTGGGCACGCGCCGCATCGCACGTCCCCGGACTCGTCAACCTGACCACGCAGTTGCCGATCCTGCGCGATCTGGCCAAGAAAGCCGCTAGAATCCCCGCCCAGCGCCGCATCCCACCCTTTGCCCCGCAGACATTCAAAGCCTGGTGGGAGCAGCGGTTGGGTGGGAACGGGTCTTCGCCCCGTTCAAGTCGAGCGAAGCTCGACACCCATTCGACAGTTGAGGGGAAAGTAATGCTTTGGGCCGACACCTTCAACAATCATTTCCTCCCCGACACTGCCAAAGCTGCCGTAGAAGTTCTCGAAGCCGCAGGATTCGAAGTATCTGTACCCCGCGCTCACCTGTGCTGCGGACGCCCCCTCTACGATATCGGTATGCTCGATCGCGCCAAGAGTCTCCTCCTTGAAATCATGGACGAACTCCTCCCCGAGATCGAAGCCAAAATCCCTATCGTCGTCCTCGAACCAAGTTGCGCCGCCGTCTTCCGCGACGAACTCGTGAACCTGTTCCCGAACGACGCCCGCGCCCGTGCACTCTCGCAGCAGGTAATGCTGCTCAGCGAGTTCCTCGAACAGCGCGCTCCCGATTTCCCGCTGCCTCCACTGCCCCGCAAGGCCCTGATCCACGGTCACTGCCATCACAAGGCGATCATGAAGATGACCGCCGAAGAAGCCGTGCTGCATCGCATGGGGATCGACTTCACCGCCCCCGCTCCCGGATGCTGCGGCATGGCCGGAGCCTTCGGCTTCGAAGAATCCACTTACGAAGTTTCCAAATCCATCGGCGAACTCGAACTTCTCCCCGCGGTCCGCAAGGCTCCGACCGACTGGCTCATCGTCGCCGACGGATTCAGTTGCCGCGAACAAATTGCCCAGGAAACTGATCGCCAGGCCCTGCACTTGGCCGAAGTTCTGCAAATGGCCCTGCGAGAATCCACCGAAAGCCCCGAAGGTATCCCTCTGTTTGAAACTGCGCCGCAACACTATCCGGAAGACGCCTGGGTCCGTCCGCGCGAGGCGGCGATCCAGAAGTCGATGAAGCGCGCAGGACTGGGTCTGGCGGGGATTGCGGCGGCCGCAGCGCTACTGTGGACTCTAGCCAGAAGAAGATAAGCCCATGTGGCGCGGGCGCCCTCGCCCGCGTGCCGCCAGTCAGCAAGGACGCAGACATGGGTATCCGAACCACCAGAAACAGACGAAGTAATTGTAAATAAAGTGTTTATAGTCCCTCTCCCTCTCCCTCCCCTTTTCTGAAACAATAGACACATGGCTGAGGGACGCTCCTCAGCCGCCCGCTTCGGCCACGCTTGGGCTTTGGCCCCGTGCCTTCCACGAAAGCTGAGTTTCTATGGAAACGGAAAAAAGCATTCTTCTCGACCACGTCACGATCACATCCCCGGTCCAGCCGGTAGACAAGACATTGCAGGGGTCGGTCCTCGTCTTGATCCAGTTCGACGTCTGCGAGGAGATCCGCCTCGATGACCTCCGAGATATCTTCGGAGCCCGTCGCCAGGAAGCTAGTTTCAAACACGCCGCTCCGGGATACGTCCGCTACGAGCGTCCTCCGGTCGTCGAGCGAATCGAGCCGCTGGTCCTCGAAACGGGCGAGCGCCTCGACGCGCAGATCAAGTATTACGACTACGGTGTGGTGAGCGTGGTGTTTGAGTTGCCATTCTCGGGCAACTGGGAAACCTTGACCGGCCTCGCCAGCCGTTGGGTGTGGGACACCGACTTCACCAGCCTTGCCCAGAAGATTGCCCGGCAGAAGTTAGAGCGCGCTCGCCCCGCGCTCGTGAAGCCCTACGAAGAATGGCTCAACGAAGACTACTTCATCTTTCATGTGCGCGACATTGCAGGAAATCCGTCTGCATCCGAATTGCTTGCCAAAGAAGGTGGACGCATTGCCCAGATCGTGCGTGGTGAGAACTGTGACCTGTCCGATGGCGAGCGCCAGGAAGTTCTGCAATCGAAAATCTCGTATTATCCGAATGATCTAACCGTGATCAGTTGGAACGGCGCGTTCCTTTATGACAACGCCGCCGGCGCGGAAACAATCATCCAGTTGCTCGAATATGCGAATTCGCAGCTTCTGGAGTTCCGCCACTATGACGAGTTACTCACGCGTGAGTTGAAGAGCGTCTACGATTTCATGGAAAACGGTTCCACTGGAATTCGTGCGCGCTGGCGTACCGCGAAACGCGCCAACCGCCTGCATACGGTCCTGCTCGACGTGGACGAGCTCACCGAGCGCGCTGACAACGCCATTAAATTCCTGAGCGACATGTTCTCCGCCCGCTTGTACAAAGTTGCCGCGTCGAAAATCGGAGTCACCGACTACAAGAACCTCGTCAACCAGAAAGTCCACACCGCCGAAGAACTTTACCGCTTCATGGTTGACCAGTTCCATCAGAGCCGCGCCTTCGTCCTGGAATTGATGGTGGTGATTATCCTGATCATCGACCTGATCTGGCTGTTCCGGGGCAGAATGCCAATATAGTGATTAGTGATTGGTGATTAGTGACTAGTTCCACCACAACCGAATGCAGCTTGAAACTAACCACTAACCACTAACCACTAACCACTAACCACTAACCACTGGTCCTAATGATTGCCTTCCTCACCCTCGACCTCCGCATCGAAGCTGCGCAATCCCTCAAGGACAAGCGCCAAGTCACTCGCAGCCTGAAAGACAGGCTGCGCGCCTCGTTCAACGTGTCGGTTGCGGAACTCGATCCCGGCCCGCTGTGGAATCAGGCCACGATCGGAGTGGTTGCGATCTCCCATTCCCGCGACTATCTCGACGGCTTGATGAAGAATGTCGAACGCGCTGCCACCCGCATCACCAACAACCTAGGCGCCGAAATCGCAGATTCGTTCGTTGAATATTACTGATCTCTGCACCAGTCTTTGCGTAAAGCATGGGCCCATTTGAGAACCGTCATCCCGAGCGAAACACGAGCATATTTCAAAATTGTCATCCTGAGCGATGCGAAGGACCTGCTGTACCACCAACTGGAAACAGGCAACGGGAAACCAGAAACTGGAGCCAGTACCCTCCAACACCCGCGATCGCCATTTCTGCTATCCTGATCGGTTTTCCCCTGCAAACTATGGAACGTCGTGGCCAGAAGTATCATCGGGACCGTTTGGGCGAGGCTATCCGCGAGGAGATTGAAACCATCCTCGAAGGCGAGCTAGGAGACCCTCGCATTGGACTGGTCAGCGTCTCGACCGTCCTTATGGCGGACGATTCCCGTTCCGCCCGCGTCATGGTCAACGTCGAAGGCGACGACGACGAAGCCGAGCGCAGCCTCGAAGGATTGAACGCCGCCAAGAATTTCGTTCGCCACGAAATCGCCGAACGTCTGCGTTTACGGCGTCCTCCGGAACTCTTCTTCCAGGTTGATCGTACCCATAAAGCAGAAGGCCGGGTGGAAGAGTTGCTGGATCGCGCCAAAAAGCGTGCCAGGAAGAAACCCGAGTAGAGACGGGGCTTGCCCCGTCGCCCCGCGAATGCAGGTGCGGTAGCCGTTCGAGCAACTTTATGCTGGACCAGGTTCTAAAGGAAATTCGCGAGCGCCGCCGCCTGGTCGTTACGTCGCACGCCCGGCCCGACGGTGACGGGATTGGGTCGGCGCTAGCTTGTGCCCAGATCCTGCGCCACATGGGCAAGCAGGCCGAAGTCGTCATGCACGACGGTGTCCCCCGGATTTATCAGAACCTGCCTCTCGCCGATCGTGTGCTGCACGCTGAATGTGTGCCGCCGAACGATGCGGTCATCATCCTAGAGTGCGACAGCGTCAAGCGAACGCAGCTCAAGGGACTGGAAGACTGTTTCCTGATCAATATCGACCACCACGCAACCGGGCGTGATTTTGCAGACGTCAACTGGATCGATCCCTCGGCCATGGCCACTGCGGAACTGATCTACCGCATGGCCCGGTTTGCCGGCGTTCCCCTCGACGCCGCGATTGCCACGTGCCTCTACACCGCTCTCATGACCGACACCGGATCGTTCATGTTTGAAGGCACAAACGAGCACACCTTCGCGATTGCCCGTGAACTGGTGCTTGCTGGAGCCGATCCCGCGCACTGCGCACGCAATATCTATTTCGGACACTCCACCGCAAAGTTGCGTCTACTCGGCGCCGCGCTCGCGAACCTGCATCGCGAGAGCGCTCTCGCCTGGATCTGGGTAACCCAGGAACAGATGGAGCGCTTCGGCGCGCGCGAAGAAGACTGCGAGGGCCTGGCGAATTATGCCTTGTCGATCGGCGACGTACAGGTTGCTGTCTTCTTTCGCGAACAAACCGATGGACGCTGGCGTGTCAGTTTGCGGAGCAAAGGTGAAGTGGATGTCTCGACCGTTGCCGAAAATTTCGGCGGTGGCGGTCACAAGTGCGCCAGCGGCTGTTCCGTCGACGGTCCCATGGGCGTTGCGATTTCCAAAATTATTGATCGACTACGCACAGAGAAAGCAGCGGTGAATGCAACATGAGTATGGACCTCGCACGGCAACTGATTTCTTTTCTCGGCGCGCTCCTCATCCTGGTCGCCTACGTCGGCCACCAACTGGGATGGGTCAACGCACGCGGCGCCGCCTACAATATCTTTAACGCGGCGGGATCGGCGATTCTTGCCTGGATTGCCTTTCATCCCTTTCAAGTCGGCTTCGTAGTACTTGAAGGCGTCTGGACCATCGTCAGCATCTGGGCTCTGCTTCGCCCGAAAACTGCGTGACCTTCTCATGAACACGCGAACGCGCACCGACGTGTTGTTGCTGGTGGCGTTTTGCGGATTCTTGTTTTTCTATGGACTTGGCGCCTTTGGACTCCTCGGCGCCGACGAGCCCCGCTACGCGCAGGTCGCGCGTGAAATGCTCGACCGCCACGACTGGATCACTCCCACACTCCAAGGCAAGCCCTGGTTGGAAAAGCCCGTCCTCTATTACTGGCAGGCGATCATTTCGTATTCTATCTTCGGAGTCAGCGACTGCGCCGCACGCATGCCCGCTGCATTCGACACGGCATTAATGATCGCCGCCATATTTTTCTTCCTGCGCCGATTTCGCCCCGGTTCCGAAACCGATGGCGCCCTGATCACGGCAGCCTGCGCCGGCATCATTGGGTTTGCCCGCGGCGCTTCTACCGACATGCCTTTGTCCGCGATGTTTGCGATCGCGCTCCTCGGATGGTTTGCGTGGTACGAAGGCCGCAAGCGCAACGGCCTCATCGTCTTTTATTTCTTTCTTGCCCTCGCCACGCTCGCCAAAGGACCAGTCGCAATCTTCTTTGCAGGCGCTATTTTGTTCATCTTCATTGCGATCAAGCGCGATTGGAAAGCAATCCTCGGATCGCTGTGGGTCCCCGGCATACTCATATTCCTCGCCGTCGCATCGCCGTGGTACGCCGCCGTACAATCCCGCAATCCTGAGTTCTTTCGAGTCTTCATCCTCGAACACAACCTTGGCCGCTTCGGGCAAGACCTCTATCACCATCGCCAGCCCTTCTGGTTCTACTTGCCCGTATTACTCCTCGCGCTCATGCCCTGGACGCTGTGGCTGATCTTGGCCGTCGCCGAGAGACTGCGCGTCACCATGTCCGCCACCGAGCGAAAGCTGTCTCTGGCGACGCACGCCGGGTCCTGGCAACTCTTTCTGTTGATCTGGCTGCTCCTGCCCGTCCTCTTTTTCAGCGCTTCCCAATCTAAGTTGCCGGGATACATCCTGCCCGCCATCCCAGCCGGTGCGCTGCTGGTAACGGAATATCTGCGCAACCTGCAAAGCGAGAACAAGAGACTGCCTATCTCGCTGGTCTCACTGCACTCGATCTTGTGTGGATTACTGGTGTTCGCCGCCTTGGCCGCGCCGGGTATTCAACTTCACCATCGCCTGACGGCGGGGATGGGAACATACGTGGCCGCGGTCGTAGCAGTTCTCGTCATGATCGGAATCGCCGCTGCCATCGTTCGTATGGGTATCGCAATATTGCGCCCTGCCACCATGCTCCCGATCGTGATCGGTGTTGCCGCCCTATTGAAACTGGCCGCGCCCGCAGTCGACGCCACGCAGTCCGCGCGTCCGGTGGCGCAAGTTCTCCA
Organism: Acidobacteriota bacterium; assembly: GCA_016196065.1. Taxonomy (NCBI): domain Bacteria; kingdom Pseudomonadati; phylum Acidobacteriota; species Acidobacteriota bacterium. Next base: position 409,958 of record JACPYL010000027.1, read on the forward strand.
GGGTTTTTCGCATGAAGCATTTCCGGTCGCGCTCTTTCACACCAACCGTCAACTCGAGTATGGTCTTGAGTTTTATCTGAACCGCCCCGCAGGACGATACGAGAATGGAGAGGTTCCCCGCGAAGGCCACGTCTTGGTCTCGAACCAGAATGCCTCCGACTACTTCAGCGACCTGCTACCTGGACGCAAAGTGTCTTTCTTGACGAGCGTACCTGCGCAAAAACTGGACTTGTTCTGGGTAGGCCCCGCGAACTAACTGAGGGCACTGGTTCGCTACCTTTCTCGCACTTTCAACCTGCTAAACTTTTGCTGGAGCCTCCATTCCCCGTGGAAATTCTCGATCTCAGGCACTTCTCTTCGGCAGATTTACGGCCTTTGCTGGAAGATGAGATTGCCGTCTGGGCCCAGTCCCTCTCCTGGGACTATTCCGGCTCCGCCGAGATGATCCTGCGCTATCTCGACTCAAAAATTCTGCCCGGATATGCGGCTATCGAACGCGGCAACGTATTCGGATATTCCTTTTTTGTGTACGAACAAAGCAAGGGTGTGATTGGCGACTTGTATGTTCGCGACGGTGGGCGAACCGCCAATCGCAAGGAAGTGGAGGAACGGCTCCTCACCCACGTCATCGAAACGCTGCAGCAATCTCCGGGAATCCATCGCGTCGAGGCGCAATTGCTGGCGCACGAAACCGGCGAAGTCGTGCGGCCCTTCCTGCAGCAGGGATTCAGTCGACATCCCCGGGTCTTCATGACCATGGAAATTCCCGCGCGCGCCGCAACCGTCCCGTCATTCAAGCCGGAATTTGAAATACGCCCGTGGTCCGAGCACGAGTATCAATCCGCGGCGGCTGTCATCACGGCTGCCTATCGCGGACACGTCGATGCCGACATCAACGACCAGTACCGTACCCTGAGCGGCTCGTTGCGCTTCCTGAATAACATCGTTCGCTTTCCGGGATGCGGCGTGTTTGATCCGCCGTCGTCGTATCTCGTATTTCAGAAAACCACGCGCACCTTGATCGGATTGATCCTGTGCTCGCTGGTCCGTCCCGATGTTGGACACGTCACGCAGGTGTGTGTGCTTCCCGAATATCGCTCCAGCGGACTCGGCGAAGCCTTGCTGGCAGCAACCACGAAGAACCTTCGCGATCGGCGTTTCCGATCCATATCGCTGACCGTGACCGAAGCAAACTCTCGCGCCATCGCGTTATACAAACGCATCGGCTTCGCATCCAGCCGCGTGTTTGATGCTTTTGTGTGGGAGGGTTAGGGCAGTTGCATTCGTTGGAAGCCCCAACGGGGCAAAAGAGATCCCCGCGCCCGACAAAATCCCAGGACTAGTGCGAATCCCCGAGCGTGTACTCAAACTCGTAGAAGTGCTTCCCATCCGCAATTCTGATCGTCAGCTTGCCGATGAGCCCCGCCAGTTCTTCGGTTCCCGAGTCCGGAACCACCGTCACCGATAACTGCGGCGCGCCGCGATCCATCGTTCCCGTGTGCTGAAGGAGGAATGTCCCATGCCGGCCCTTCAGAGTCCCAGTCACCTTTTCCATCGCGACATATCCCGCAGACCCCTTCACGCTCGTCATGCCGGTCAGCATCTCGCCTTTGCTGGTGCCTTCAATATCGCCATGAAATTGTTTGTCGATCGACATCCTGCCGACCGGTGCGTCCTTATCGTCGGTGGCTTGCGGTGTGAGTTTGACTTCGAACGTTCCGCTGGCATGCATCGTCATGGTTGGGTCCTTCGGTGCCGCGGCTGCATCAGGGCGCGCCTGCGCCGATGCCCCACATTCAATCACCAGGCACACAAAAATGCCTGCCATTAAATTTCTTCGAAATCGCAATGGATACTTCATGGGAGACTAGCTTTCAGTTTCCACCCTCATGTGTACTGGGTCGACTGAGAACTGAGAACTGGGAACTGACTACTGACTACTGAAATCGACTTATCGCCGCAGCAGCCACATCGCCCATCCCGCCAGGAAGACTCCGCCGACGAAAAGGGCAAAGCAGTACAAGCCGTACTTGACCTGCTCCATAGTGGTGTTGCGCTGCGTGATGCCGAATACGACCGATGCAAAAACGGCAAACAAAACTGCGGCGCTGAAGTGCGAGAGATTGATGGTCACGGTTTCTTCCCCAGCGCGATGTGGTGAGCATCCGCGGCGGCGATAAAGTTCAGCAGGCCTGCCACGATCACAAACGTCTTCCCGTAATCGGCGGTAGCATGTGCGGCTGCAGCCTGTCCCCAGCCCATGATCATGGCTAGAAAGTACAGTGCGCCTGATCCCAGGTCGCCCACAAAGCCGAGCATCTCAAGAATGTCGCCGCCATTCGGCCCGTACACCCGGCCGTTCATGCCCAACCCAAGCAGGAACATCGCGACCACCGACACCATCAGCAGCAGTCCGCGCACATAGCGTTTCTGCATGATGTGTCCCGCGCCCGGAATCAGCCAGCCCACGATCGGCGCGACAATCGCTTGGGTCGTTAGGGGATACTCCGGTGCTGCGTTCGCTGCTTTGTCTGTCGAGGTTTTCGCCATTCCGATGATTGCCAGTCCGGTCTTTGTTGGATTGCTATTAATTAAGACTGTGATTCGTTCAGATCGTTACCAGTTCGTGTTGAGCTTTACCTGTGACCTCAGCGCTGCCGGTACGCACCAGCACGTTCACCTCGCTGCGTACTCCGAACTCAGGCAGATAAATACCGGGCTCAATCGAGAAGCAGGAGTTGGGCAGGATGCGGCGCTCGTCGTGAATTTCCAGGTCGTCCATGTTGGCGCCGTTCGCATGTACCAGCGTGCCGATGGAATGACCAGTTCGATGAATGAAATAATCTCCGTATCCAGCCCTCTTGATATGCGCGCGCACCGCGCGATCCACTTCCCATCCCGCAATGGATCGCCCCGCAGCCACTGCATCGATCGCAGTCTTGGCTCCGAGGTCGCGCGCCTCGCTGACGATCTTAAAAATCTCGCGATGACGCTCAGTAGGTTTGCCGAGAACGCCGGTCCATGTAATGTCGTAAAACACCGCGCCGGGTGTATTCATTTTTGCCCAGACATCAAGCAACACGAAATCACCTTCGCGAATCGGTACAGGATGTTTCGCGCTCGGCTCGTAGTGCGGGTTGCCGCTGTTGGCATTCACCGCAACGATCGGCGGATCGTCGGTGACCATGTTCTCCCGCGCGAAGGCATCCATGAACCATTGTTGGATTTCGTGTTCGTAAGTGTCGCCCTTGCGCACGCGGCGTCCGATTTCCTGAAACGCTTCCGCAGTCAACCGGTCGATGATGTCTCGCGCCGCAAAATGCGTGGCAATCTGATCTTCGGTCAGGGTCGCTTCGAACTGCGCAATCAGATCCTGCGAACTCACTACGTTCTTGCCCAGCCCGCGAATCAGATCCACAGTCCCTGCGTCCACCAGGGAAATCGTGAACACCAGGTTGTTCGGCGAATACTGCATCGCAATGTCACGATGTGCCGCCAGCAGACCCTTCATGTTGTCGAAGAGTTCCTGCCATCCCGAATACTGGAGCTTGGTGCCCGGCAGCGTGTCCAGGTGGCCCGCCTCAATCTTGTGGACAAGTTTGGTCGGCTGGCCATTGGCAGGGATCAGGTAGAACCAGCGGCGTGTCACCATGAGTCCATCAGGTAGCCCGAGCACGCGATAGGCGATCGGGTCGCGATGATGATGGTCGCAAAATAGCCAAGCGTCGATATTCCGCTCGCGCAAGGCTTTCTGAATGGCTGTAAGGTCCATGGACAAACGCTAATTCTACATGATCTTGCATGGGACCGGGGATTTTGCCCTTGGCTTACGCTCATGGACCCGCCCCCACTGGTTTTGTGATAAAAAATACTGTAATGCCACCGCACGTCTCTGGCAGTCCGATCCCGTTGCAACTCGGAGTGGCATGCTGAGGGCTACTTTCATCGCTCTCTCGGAGAGCCGCTGGCTCCGACATGTCGCCGAGCAGTCCAAGTTTGGACAGCGCACCTCCAGCCGCTTTGTCGCCGGTAACACGGTTCAGGATGCCGTCCGCGCCGCGGATGCCGTGAATCAATTCGGAGCGGGCGTCTCCATCGACAACCTCGGAGAGAATGTCACCAACGCAGAAGAGGCGAAAGCGAGCGCGCAACTCTATCACCACCTGCTCGATGAAATCGCTGCCCGCAAGCTCAAAGCCAACATCAGCCTCAAACTGACCCACATGGGTCTCGACGTCGACGAGACTCTGGCGCACGATCTGGTCAGCGGACTCGTAGCCCGCGCCGCCAGCATGTCCCCTAAAAATTTTGTGCGCGTGGATATGGAAGGCTCCCCTTACACGCAGCGTACCCTCGACTTTGTTCATCAACTCCATCGCGTGCCCGAAAACAAAGGATGCGTGGGCGCGGTCATTCAGTCTTATATGCGCCGGGCCGAGGCGGACATCGAGAAGCTTTTGGGCGACGGTATTCGTATCCGGCTCTGCAAGGGTGCCTACAAGGAGCCGACCGAGATCGCTTTCCAGCAGAAGTCAGAAGTGGACGGCAACTATATCAAGCTGATGAAGATCCTGATGAAGAGTGGGATCTATCATGGTCTGGCCACGCACGACGAAGCCATCATCAGGGAAGCCAAGGCCTATTCGTCTGCCGCCAACATTCCACGTAACGCCTTTGAATTCCAAATGTTACACGGAATCCGCCGTGACCTTCAGCAGGGTCTCGTAAAGGACGGCTGGGGGGTGCGCGTCTATATTCCCTTCGGTACCGAGTGGTATCCCTACCTGATGCGGCGTTTGGCCGAGCGCCCGGCGAATGTCTTGTTTATCGCCAAGAACATCCTCCGCAAATAAACCAGATCCCAACCGCTTTCCGTGAAGGGATTTTCTCTCCGGTTTCGTCTTACAAGATGGAAACCAGCTCTACTGGATTCAAAGCCTGCCCCCTCGGCTTAGTGCTTGATTCTGGTTTGGGTTCCAACGAGTCAGTGGCTCGCGACGTTTCTGATCAAGACTCCGGGTTTCCAGTTTATCCTCCGCGTCGCCAAGGGGAAGGGCGGCGCGGAGGATCTTGTACCCCCTCACCAACCTTCCCAATCATCGCTTTGATTTCCACTCCCGCCATTTTCCGTTAACGATGCGGTACCATGTCGAGTCTCGGACTCCGGGGGAAAACTGTGTTGATCAAGTCTCGTTTGTTGTGCGCGTTGTTGCTGGCAATCGCTCCTGTCATTTTTGCTCAATCCAAACCAGATGAGAAAAACTCAACCGCGGCGACTGTCCCCAGTGCCGGAGACTCCGCGAACATTTCGCCTGCCCAGCGTGCCTGGGAGAAGAAATTTCAGGACGGCATCGTCCCCGCGAACATTCGCGAAAACATGCGCCGCCTCAGTGCTCGTCCTCACCATGTGGGATCTCCGTACGACAAGGACAACGCAGAATGGATCTTGTCGAAATTCAAGGACGCCGGCTTCGATGCCCGGATCGAAACATTTCATGTCCTATTTCCGACCCCAAAAGAGCGGGTGCTCGAACTTCTGGAGCCGACCAAATTTCGCGCCAGGCTGCAGGAACCTGTTCTGGCTGTCGATCCAACGTCGGGCCAGACTGCGGAGCAGCTTCCCACTTACAACGCCTACTCGGCCGATGGAGACATCACCGCGCCTCTGGTCTATGTGAACTACGGCAACCGTGAGGACTACGAACAGCTTGACCGGTTGGGGATTTCAGTTAAGGGTGCGATCGTAATTGCCCGATATGGTCATGGCTGGCGCGGCATCAAGCCGAAAGTCGCAGGCGAGCATGGCGCCATTGGCTGCATCATCTATTCCGATCCTAAAGGGGACGGATACGTCAACGGCGATGACTACACGAACGGAGGTTGGCGGCCGCGCGACGGCGTGCAGCGGGGCAGCGTGATGGACACCGATTATCCCGGCGATCCATTGACGCCCGGAGTCGGCGCAACCGCGGATGCGAAGCGTCTCGACATCAAGGATGCCAGGACAATCACCAAGGTTCCCGTGCTGCCAATTTCTTATTCGGAAGCACTTCCGTTCTTGTCCGCGCTGAAGGGCCCGGTGGCTCCGGAGAATTGGCGCGGCGCATTGCCCATCACCTATCACGTCGGGCCTGGGCCAGCCAGGGTTCACCTCAAAGTTGCCTCCAACTGGGACCTTAAGCCCATCTATGACGTGATTGGAACCTTGCACGGAGCGAATGATGCGCAATGGGTAATTCGTGGCAACCATCATGATGCGTGGGTGAATGGCGCGGACGATCCGATCTCCGGCCAGTCTGTAATGTTGGAAGAAGTGCGCATGCTCGGGGAGTTGCACCGGCAGGGCTGGACGCCGTCGCGCACCATCATCTATTGCGCATGGGACGGCGAAGAGCCGGGGTTACTGGGATCGGTGGAGTGGGTGGAAACCCATCTCGCGGAATTGCAGCAACACGCGGTCGCCTACCTCAACTCCGACAGCAATCAGCGTGGGTTTCTCGATACGGGAGGCACCCAGGATTTGCAGTCCTTCATCAGCGGCGTCGCTCGCGACATCCAGGATCCGGAAACGCACATGACCGTGTTCCAGCGTTCCCACCTTGCTGCGATCGCGGATGCGAAGAATGCTGAGGAACGCGCCGACCTTCGCAAGCGAAAGGACCTGGTAGTCGACGCGCTCGGCGACGGTTCCGATTTCACCGCTTTTCAGGATCTGGCGGGGATTTCCACGCTGAGCATTGAATTCGGCGGCGAAAGTGATGGCACGCAATACCACTCGATCTACGACGATTTCTACTGGTACACGCACTTTGTCGACACCGACTTTGTGTACGGGCGCGCTCTGGCGCAAACCGCGGGCACAGCGATGATGCGCCTGGCGGATACCGCCTTGATCCCGTTTGACTACGCTCCGCAGGCCGAAGCGATCGCCAAATACGAAACCGAGTTGGAGAAGTTATTGAAAGACAAGCAGGACGAATTCGCCGAGACCAACCTGCAATTACAGGAAGGCGTCTTCACGGCGACGTCAGACCCGCGGCGCCCAACCCTGCCTCCGCCCGCCGAGACCGTTCCGCCTTTCATGAATTTTGCGCCCATGAAGAATGCGATTGACCTGCTGAAAAAGAGTGCCGACCGTTATTCCAAGGCACTATCGAGTTGGCAGCAGAAAGGATCGCCGGATCGCTCTTCGCAATCGCTCGCGGCAGTTAATGCGGACCTCCTCAAAGTCGGCCGTTTGTTCCTGAATGAAAAAGGACTCCCCGAACGTCCCTGGTTCAAGAATCAAATCTACGCACCGGGCGCCTACACCGGCTACGGAGCCAAACCAATCGCCGCCGTCCGCGAATACATGGACGAAAAGAAATGGAAGGAAGCAGAAGCGGAAGTTCCACAGGTATCCCAAATCATCGAGCAAGTTGCCACCGGAATCGACAAGGCTGCTGCGTCCCTTGAAAAGGCTGTCGCCGAGACACCGTGATTGTTTGGGGAGAGGGAAGAAGTGGCCACCAGCCATTCGACAGGAACGTGGCAACGATTCGGATTCAAACCGATTAACATCCCAGATCCAGGGAACACCCATAAAAACCGGCCCCACCCAACGCCTCCGTGCGAGACCGGCGCAAAACACCCATCGCTCCGGGTGCACAATAATCCCTACTAGCTTGCTAGACTATGTGATACTGTTGCCGTCCCAGGTGACGCCCCCTCTCCTGAGTAAATCCCAGAACCCAAGCCTGGCAAGCCTTTCCAGGTAACGAGGTCCCAATGATTCTCTCCGGCAGCAATCGCTTCCTCGGTTTCGTTTTCATGATTTCTTCCCTGTTTGTGAGTTCCGTGATGGCTGCCGATGCGCCGGCCGGTTCTCCCCAGGATGTGTTGACCTATCACTACAACAACCTGCGCACCAGTTGGTACTCCGCCGAAACGCAGCTCAATGCTAGTAACGTCAACCCAACCAAGTTCGGGCTACTCAACACTGTTGTGCTTGACGGGCGCGTGGATGCCCAGCCGTTGTACGTTTCGCAGCAGACCATTCTGAACAAGGGCGTGCACAACGTCGTCTATGTCGCGACCGAGAACAACAGCATCTACGCCATCGATGCGGATACAGGAAAGTCTCTCTGGCGTAAGAATTTTGGAAAGCCTGTGCCGTATTCCTACAAAAGTTTCGACGACAACGTGTTTCCAGTGATGGGCATTCTGAGTACTCCCGTCATAGATCGCACCCTCGGTAACTTGTACTTCGTCACCGATACCTACAACGGGAAAACCGACACGTTTCGTTTGCGAGCGATCTCGCTGTCTTCTGGACAGGCGGCAACCAAGCCCGCGGTAATCAAATTTTCTGCCATCCTGGCCGATGGTTCCATGTGGAAGTTCAATCCCAAATTCCACCTGCAGCGTCCCGGTCTTCTCGAAGCGAACGGCGCGATCTACGTGGCTTTCGGCAGCAATGGCGATATCAATCCAGACCAGTCGCGAGGCAGCATTGTTCGTTACAACGCCACCTCACTTCTGCCGATGGGCGGAGATGTAACCGATACATGGGACCCAGTCCACTCGACTTACTTGTTGTCTTCGATCTGGCAGTCAGGCTATGCGCCGGCGGCGGATGCGAACGGCGACGTGTATTTCTCGACCGGCAATAGCGATCCCGGCTTTGCTTCGTATTCCCAAAGCTTCAATCATCCGGACAGCATTGTCCATATGGCTGGCGACCTGAACAGCCTGGTCGACAGCTTTACGCCCAGCAATTATTTTCAGCTCGATCAGTCCGATCTCGACTTGGGTTCGGCAGGTATGATCCTTCTTCCTGATCAGCCCGGTTCCATACCCCATCTGGCCGTGGGCGGCAGCAAGGATGGCCGCGCGTTCCTGATGAATCGCGACCACCTCGGCGGCTACACCCCGAGCGGCCCGGACAACGTGATCCAGACCGTCAACCAGGGCAACTGCTGGTGTGGACCGGCATTCTACGTCGGTGCCGATGGCAAGAGCTACGTTCTCACCGCGGGAGGGAACGGCGTGACCAGTTGGCAATTGCAGACCAGTCCCTCCGTGAAACTCACTGCGAAGGGGACCACTGGAACTTTCTATACCAATGGCCTCCCTGATTTTGGCGGAGTCATTCCGGTTGTCTCTTCCAACGGCACGGCGGCCGGGACGGCGATCGTGTGGTTTATTCAGAAGCCGCAGTTTTCCTCGGACAGTGATCCAGGCGCGCCCCTCACGCTCCAGGCCTTCGACGCCACGAACCTGGTGACTCCGCTGTTCACCGCGCCGGCCGGCACATGGACGCATGCGGTCAACAGTAACGCCAACACCGTGCCCACGGTGGCGAACGGCAAAGTCTATATTGGCAGCAACAAGCAATTGCAAATCTTCGGGCTCCTTCCTCCGAAAAATGGTCTCGCCCGGGCCGCGCTCCCGCAGAGCATCGCGACCTCGACTCCGGATGTGGTTACATGTGCGCCAGGTGCAACTGCAGCCACGGCACTTGGTTCTTCGAGTTCCTTGCATCAGATTTACGGAACGGTATGCAAAGCGAGTGGGTCTGAAGTGCAGCTCTCGTTGCGAAGCGGCCGGAGCATTGCGATCGACATCAGCAATGCATTCGCGCGCCATCAACGGGTCGCGCTCACTCCTGGACGAAACGTTCGCATGAATGTGACCGTCGATGAAAAAGGCACGGTCCATGCCGTGAAGGTTTCTCCGGCACACACATTGTCGCCGTTGACTCCAAAAGACCGGTAAACCCAAAGGTGGCCTGGGACATTCACGCCACCCGATCAACACCAAGAAAAAGGCCCCCATCTCCCGCAAAGAGATGCGAGAAATGGGGCCTCCGTCCGCGCAGGCTGAAGGTCGACCTTCTGCCCACTACTTACTGGTTGGTAACGTACGCCAGGAAAATCGGCGCCGCATCGCTGTTTCCGTTCGGGATCGCTCCATTCTTCTTAATGCGGGTTTCATCTCCGGACATGAAGAATCCACTGAGGGCGCCCTGCAGGGGGGAACGTCCGCCAACGACGGTCTGGTTGTTGGTGTCGTTCAAGAAAAACACGACGAAGTAGTAGTCGTTCAAGGGAGAGAGCGCGCCCTTGAGCGCATCGAGTTTGATGTAGCACGGGTTCGTCGTGGACACCGGCTGGTTAGGGCACACCGACGGGCTGGTTAGATTGATGCTCGGATTGGAAACCAGGCCGAGCGTCAGCTTCTTGGTGCCTAGATTGGCGCCGCCGCTGCGCGCAGTCTTGTAGAGGACCATGTTGCCGATGTCCACCGTGGATCCTCCGGTGAAGACCAGCGTAAACACGTTAGTGGCGGCCTTGATGCCCAGGAAGGAAGATCCGGGAATCAGGACTAACTCCGAGAATCCCGCCCAGTTATTGCTGCCGCCGTTGATGGTGCCCACGCCTTCGCTGATGTTTGCGAGCGCCGCCTGGGGAGCATCGGTTTGCCCCACAGAGTATGTCGCCATCAGGAACATCAGCAACACCGACGCCGTGAATTTGCAGAAAGTTTTCATCGTCAATCTCCTATTAGAATTTTTGTCGTTCCGTTTTGAGTACGGTTTCCGATCGTGGCGCGTCCACTAGTTCGTCATGACGTACATGAGGAAGTTGGGTGAGCTCCCGTTGTTTCCAGTGGGGACGGACTGACCGACAGTGAGATGGGTCTGGTCGGATTGCGTGAACCATCCGCTCAGGCTGCTCTGCAGGAACGGCGGGTTCGAAGCACCGATCGCGGTGTTGTTCGGGTCGTTGGCAGTGAAAAAGAGGACCAGGTAATAGTCCGACAGAGTGGAGAGCGGAAAGGTAACCGGGTCCAGCCGGACAATGCAGGGATTGGATTGCGATGGCTGTATTGCACAGACCGTGGCGTTAGATAGAGCAATGCTCGGATTCGAAACGCCGCCCCGCTTAACAGGAGTGACGGCCGTGATATTCAGCCGGCCTCGCGGGGTCGTGTAAAGAACCATATTGCTGACGTCGGCGGTGGTGCCGCCAGTGAAGCCGAGGTAGAAAACGGTGGTGCCGGCTTTGTTGACGACGGGAATGACTCCAGCGCCGCCGATCAGGCTGAGCGAGGAAAACCCGCCCCAGTTGGTGTTAAATCCAGCCGGTCCCACGATACCGCGAACGATGTTGAGCGGCTTAACCACGGCTTGTTGTGCATCCTGTGCGGCAGCAGGGAGCGAGATTGCGGACGCCATGAGCATCAGCATTGCGAACTTGTACAGGGTCTTCATTTCAGTGTCTCCGTAATTCGAAATTTGTATTTCGTTTTCGAGTCCGTAAGTCCGTCTACGCCTGTTCGAGCGCAATTGTCGAATTGGCGCGTGCGGCCTAGTTCGTCATGACGTACATCAGGAAATTGGTTGCGCGATCCGCCCCGCCGGGAAGAGATTGACCGACTGTAAGGTGAGTCAAGTCTTGGCCTCCGAAGAAAGTAGAGCCAAGAGTGCTCTGTAAAGTGCGGGGTTGGGCGGCGCCCAGACTCGAGTTGTTTGTGTTGTTCGTGAAGAACACGATCAGGTAGTAATCATTCGCAGGTGCGAGCGTAATCGAAGTCGGATCGAAACGGACGATGCAGGGGTTGGCTGTCGAAAGCGGCTGCGTTGGACAGACCGATGTATTGGTCAGAATGATACTCGGATTGGAAACTCCACCCAGCTTAACCGGCGTCACTGCGGTGACCTTCAAGCTGCCGCGTGCGGTCGTGTACAGAACCATGTTGGTGATATCCGCCTCGGTTCCGGCGGTAAATCCGAAATAGAAAACGGTCGTGGTGCTGGTGATGGGGTAGAGGCCAGAACCCGGAATCGCATCGAGCAGTGAGAAATTCGCCCAGCTGTTATCGGATCCGATCGGCCCGGATACGCCGCGCACCAGATTCTGGGGCTCGGCATCAGGTCTCGGAGTGTGTGACTTCTGCGAAAACCCGGACACTGTGATTGCAAACAGCATCAGTGTAAGGGTCGCGATTTTCTGAACGGTATTCATGGAATCTCCTTGAATGATTTGTGGCGCAGTTACCCAACGCATGCCGGCTCTTTCGAGCCGACGTTCTGGGAGTTACACGGACGGCCATGCCCACACACAGTCGTCTTAGTTTTGGAGGTTGTGACCGATCTTGAGGTACTTCAGGTCCTCAGAACTACCAAGGCGAGGTAGGGGATCCTCGTCTGCGGCATTCTATACTCTCTGCTCTGACGGTTGGGTCAAAAAAAGGAGAGGCCCGAGATTTTGTTCCGCTTATTTGCATGGTTGCAAATTCATGCACTCTCCCGAGGTCTATAACGATTGTGGATGTGAGTGTCTGTGACCGATGCCTGGAAAACGCGATCGCGACTTCTGAGGGACTCTCTCTTGAAATGGCGATCCAGTCAATGGATTGCAAGTAACGCGTTTCTGACGTGTGAATGACGAGGCAACGTGATTAGTCGCATACAGTTACGGCGGCTTCTGCCGCGCCTTGAGGATAGGAAGAAGAAGGGCTCTCTGCGGTTCCTTCAAATCGGCGAACATCGAGTGTAGGGAGAGTCCTAATAGAGCCGGAAGTTGACTTCGATGTTGACCAGGACAGAGACGGCTTGGCCATTCATCCTGCCTGGCTCGAAACGCCATTGGCGGACGGCATCCCAGGCCTTTTCATCGAGGCCCAACCCGAGGGAGCGAACGACGCGAACGTCGCGAGCCCTCCCGTCTTCGCCAACGACAACGCTCAGGACCACGACTCCCTGATACTTCTGCTGGCGAGCCTCATCGGAGTATTCGGGTTCGGGATCGTAGAGCACACGCGGCGCGCTGACTCCGCGACCCACGAAGTAGGGACCGCCGCCGAATCCGCCTCCCCAGCCATTGCCCACTCCCGGCCCTCGGCCCGGTCCGACTCCTCCGCTATCGCCGATCCCGATTCCGCCGTTGGCTCCGGGGCCATTGGAAGATGCGGCTGAAATGCGTGAGTAAGGATCGCCGATCTGGCTCGTCTGCGAGAATGACAATTCGGGTGGTCCAACCACGGTGGGCTCAGCAGAAAGCTTGGGCTGCTCATTGCGCACGATGATTGCGGGCGGAGTGATTTGCGCCCGGTCAAAGCGCGGGGGATTGCCCTTCGACGCTGGATTCTGATCCTGGTCCCCGCCACTACCACCGCCACCAGTATGATCAGGGGCGGCCGGAAAAACATATGCGCGCAGGTCGGTAACGACGACGGAATCTACCTGGGTTCTCGGGTGGAGCGTTTGCGCTGTCCAGATACCCGACGTGACCAGGAGAGCAACCACAAGAGTGTGCGCTCCCAGCGATGCCATGAAACTGCTGCGCTGAACGGGATATAAACCGTATCCGGAGCGGGTCAGTGTGGGCAGGATGGCAGTCAGGGGCGTTCGCTCGTCCTGAGGAATTGTGGGGATAGCGCGAACTCGCGTGGACTTCTTCAAATCGGCAGGCACCGTTTGCATCATCAGGTCGGCTTTGAGCTGAGCTTTAAAACAAGGTCTGGGAAGCGTGCACAGACCGGCAGCGACGTTGAGCAACTTGCCGACTTCGGGATCACCCGCGGGCGATTCCCAATTGTTGTTCGTCAGCAGAGCTTCGATTTCAGCATCGAGTCGATCAACCAGTTGGCGGTCAGACATAGCGACTCCTCATTTGGGTCCGAAGATTCTGCAAAGCGCGAAACTGTAACTGCTTGATGGCGCCCTCGCTGCGGCCTAACTCGTGCGCAATTTCCCGCAGGCTTTTCTGTTCGACAAAGCGCCGGCAGATCACAAGTCGCTGGTCGGACGGCAGTTCGTCCACCAACTGAAACAGCATCAGGTTCTCTTCGGTCCGGGCATCGACTCCCGTTTCGTCCCAATCGTTCTGCGGAACCTCGGATTGCTTTCCAAATCGTCGCCAGCGCTCGGCGAGGCGGTTGCCGGCGATTCCCAGAAGCCAGGCCGCGAACGGAACGCCCTTCCACTCAAAACGCGCGAGAGTGCGGAGAGCTTCGTGGAAGACTTCTGCGGTCAGATCTTCGGCGTCCTGGCGGCTCGGAACGCGGCGCGCGATGAAGGCGTAGATGCGGTCGAAATTATTCTCATAAAGTTCGCCAAAGTCGGCTGGGTCGCGCTGCGCTGCCGCGATTTGACGCTCTTCATCCGTTACAGTTTCAAGAAGTTTCAAAACGTTCTCCCGCATGAGCCGTTCTGACTGGATAATCGTGGGATGCGGGCAAAAGGTTACGCAGGCAGAGAAAAATGATTGTTACTGCGACTTAGGATGGGCGGTCGATCTATGGCTCGGGAGGGCCGGACGGACTGTTGTCGAGGGGGGCGAGGGGCAGGCGAGCTGCTCCGCTGAGTAGTTCGCGTTCGTGGTCGGAGAAGCTACTCTTGTAGCGCTCGGAGTTGATTCGATCCTCGCGCTGTTCCGGAGTCAGGTCGCGCATCTCGCGGACGGCGGACGTGAGCAGGCGCCGGCGCGGAGGCGGTAGCTGCTGGATCTGCTTGAAGAGCCCTTTGGCCTGTTGTTTCTGTTCGTGCGTGAGGTGCTCCCAGGTCTCCATCCGGCTCAACATGCGTTCCTGTTGCTGCGGAGGCAGGCTGGAAAACCGTTGCAAGCGTTGCAGGAGCTGTGCCTGGCGCGCGGGGGGCAGTTTCTGGAATTCGGGATCGTTCTGCAGTGCCTCGCGCTGCTTCTCGGGAGGCAGGTCCTTGTAGCGGCGCAGCCAGTCTCCGGAGTGATTCTGCGCGGCACGTTCGCTCTGCCTCTCGGCTCGCTGCTGCTGCCGCTGTTGTATCTTCTGTTGCCGCCGAGCATGCAGGCCGGGACTCTGGGCAAACGCCGGAGCCGCGGCTAGACACAGGCCAGCCAGTGCCGCGATCACGAATTTTGTCCGCCCTGATAACACCGGGTTGCTCCTGTTAATTCTTACGGATTCGCTGTGACGTCGTTCTGAACTTGCAGCTCATCGAGCACATCAAAGTCGGCATACAGGTCATCATTTTTTTCGAGCGCCTGCAAATCGCCTACCGCTGTTCCGGGTGCTGCAGGAAGGCCAGGCACGGGGATGACAATGGCTAACTCCTGCGCTGGGCCTGGAAATAGCATGTCGCGATTGCCGATGACGAGTGCGCCCACAATCATCAATGCTGCCGCCGAAAGACCAAATGCCGGCTGCCGCAGCCAGTGAAGCCATCCGGCTGCCGGACGCGCCTTTTCTTCCCGGATGCGCGCGCCCAGGCGCGTATCAAAATACGGGCCGGGATCGGGCGCTCCCCATTGGTCGAGCAGCGCCATCGTCTGCCGGAATCCCTGCAACTTCGCCGCACACGAAGAACAGGAAGCCAGGTGCGTCTGGACATCAGGCGTCCCCTGGTCCATGCCGGCGGCCACGTCGGGCAACAATTCACGTACTTGCATGCAATTCATACTGCGTCCCCTATTTCGCCAAAACCAATTCTCTTAACTGTTCGCGCAGCGTTTCGTAAGCGCGATACAACAGCGACTTCGTCGCGGACTCGCTCAACTTCAATACGTCGGCGATTTCACGATAATCCATTTGCTGATACTTATGCATGATCACGGCCATGCGCTGGCGTTCCGGGAGCGCCTGCACTCTTCGCCGGATCGCGGCCATACGTTCCCGCCGCAGCATCTGTTCTTCAACGGTTAAAGAGTCATCTGCCAGGTCAGGAGTCGTTCCAGTTTCCTGATCGGGCTCGTCGAGCCGCACCGTGTTTTCTGCACGCTCGTGGCGCGTATCGCGCGCGTGGTTCACGGCCAGGTTGGTCGCAATCCGGTAGAGCCAGGTGTTGAACTTCGCACTGGCCTCATACTTTTCGCGCGAGCGATAGACGCGCAGAAAAACTTCCTGCGCTAATTCTTCCGCGGCGGCGGGATTGTGGCACATGCGGTACATGAAGCCGACCATCTGCCGCCGGTATTTCTGAACCAGAAACGTGAAGGCGGACTCATCACCCGTCTTGACGCGAAGCATGATCTCGGCATCGGTCGTCAGTTCCGAAGCTCCAGCAATCACGGTCGGCAGGGATCCTCCCGTGGTCAGCAGTGCTCGATCGATGGCCATGCTGCTCACAGGAATTGGAACCCCAGGCGGAGGAGAAAGTTGCGCCTGGCCCGGAGACTGTCGAGGCGTAGAAGTGCCTTCTAATGAATCAGTTACACTGCGAGCGCCCGGGGCGTCGGAGGCTGGCATGGCAGGAAAGCTCTCCAAAGGCTATCTGGAGGCGGGAACGGGGTCAAGATGCGGGATGGGTACCAGTCGTGCAAACCGAAATCGCGTGGCCGAGTAGAAGTTCGAAAGAAACCAACCGAAGCAGATGAGCAGGAAGCGATGGTGGGCGCTATAGGATTCGAACCTATGACTTCCACCGTGTGAAGGTGGCACTCTACCGCTGAGTTAAGCGCCCGACCGCGGAAGGTTCCTAAATTCTACAACATCACCCGCGACAGTGTCCTCGGCGGTCTCCAATCCGCTGCAGAAACCCTCGCGGTGGCCGCTGTTCTAGACTGGTGCCTCCGGACTTTCACCGCAGATCAAGCTCTCCCCAACCCGCTACACTTGAGCGATGGCAACGGACTCGCTTACTCGCCTCCAGGATGTCCGGCGCGGGATCGCGCTCGAATACCTCACCATCGGATGGAACCTGCTGGAGTGTTTGGTCGCTCTGATCGCTGGCTTCACCGCGGGAAGCGTTGCCCTGGTTGGCTTCGGCGTGGATTCAGCAATTGAAAGCGCCTCCGGTTCAGTGCTGCTCTGGCGGCTCCATGCCGAGCGGCGTGGGAGTCACGTTGAAACCATCGAACGCAAGGCTCTCAAGCTGGTAGGTCTGAGCTTCTTTTTGCTCGCCGCATACGTGGCCTACGATTCAGTTGTGACCCTATTCGAGCGAAAAGAACCCGAGCGGAGTTTTGTCGGAATCGTCCTGGCGATAGTTTCGCTGATCGTGATGCCGCGGCTAGCCCGCGCAAAGCGGAGAGCGGCCGCCAACCTGAATAGCGCAGCCCTGCTGGCCGACTCGCGGCAGACCTCGCTTTGCGCGTACCTCTCAGCCATTTTGGTAGGTGGACTGGTTTTGAACGCTGCACTCGGCTGGTGGTGGGCCGATCCGATTGCAGCCTTGGTGATGGTGCCCATCATCGCCAACGAAGGTAGGGAAGCCATGAAGGGCGAACCCTGTGCAGACTGCCACTAGCCACAAACCCCTAAGCTGCCGGCGCCGATGCTACCAACGTTGATGTGAGCGCACCAGGTCACTGAGCCGAGCGGACCGGCAGAGTGATCGAGTGACACTCCAACTGCAACCCCACAACGATGAAAAGAAACGATCCCGCGAGGAAGGAAGAAACCACAGAAGGCCAACCGACACCGGGAAGTAGTGTGCCTTCGTTTGCTGTGCTCGACAAGTAAGCAAATTCCGGCTCGCGGAGATGCTAAGATTTCCGATCAATGGCCATTCGCCGCAAAGCCAAAAAGTTAGTGGGCACGGCCGTCAAAGCTGTGCGCGCGCGCAAGGTTGACCATCGTGATGGGACGGAGCTGGTCATCATCACGGGCATGAGTGGTTCAGGGAAGGCTTCGGCGCTGAAGGCGTTCGAAGATCTGGGCTACTACTGCGTCGATAACCTTCCTGTCGATCTGATTCCCCGTTTTGCGGAACTGGCGTTGCAGTCGGGCGAAATTCCGCGTACTGCGCTGGTGGTGGACGTGCGGGAGGGGACGCAGTTGGAGCGCTTGCCCGCGATTGTGAAGTCCATCAAGCGGATGATTCCAACGCGGGTGATTTTCCTCGAAGCGAGCGACGCGTCTCTGCTGCGGCGATTCTCCGAGACTCGCCGGCCGCATCCGCTGGGCACCGATACTACCGTCAAGGCTTCGCTGACTGCTGAGCGGCGGCACTTGCGATCCTTACGCGCGATTGCCGACCTGGTGATCGATACTTCGAAGTTCAATGTGCACGAACTGCGTTCGCATTTGACTGATCGTTTCAAACAGCATTCGGGAAGCAACCAGACCATTCTTGTGTCGTGCGTGAGTTTTGGATTCCGCCATGGTGTGCCGGACGATGCCGATCTGGTGTTCGATGTGCGCTTTCTTCCCAATCCACATTTTGTGCCCGAGTTCCGGCCGCTGACCGGACGGCATCCGCGGGTTGCGAAGTACATACGATCGTTTCCGCAGACGCAGGAATTCATCAACCGTATTTCGGATCTGCTGGTGTATTTGTTGCCGCACTATATCCGCGAAGGCAAAAGTTATCTTACGATCAGCTTCGGCTGCACCGGCGGACAGCACCGCTCGGTGATGATCGCGGAGGAAGTCGGCAAGCGGCTGCGCAAGGCCGCTTACAAAGTAAAAGTCACGCACCGGGACATGCCGAAGTAGGTGGGCGCCCGGCGTGCAGACTTCCATATAGAATTAGTCCACACGCATGGCAACCACTTCACCGGCCGCCGGGACCAACGTCCGCACGGACCATCCAACCGGCCAACTCGTCCGGTTACTGCGCTACCTGGTTTCCTATCTTTGGCAGTTCCTGCCTGCGGTTGTTCTGATGGCGATGGTGGGACTGCTGGATGCCTTCCGGTTGTTGCTGATTGGTCCGATTTTTGATCGCGTGCTGAATCCAGCGTCGCAGGGCAGTCCGATTCAGTTGTTCAGCTTTCCGGGAAGCGATCGGACACTTTTTCTGCAGCAACTCGTGCCTTCGCATTTCCACAATCCCTGGACGGTGGTCGCGTTTGCTCTGGTGGCCGCGACCGTGTTGAAAGGAATTTTCGATTACGTCGGAACGTACCTGGTGAACTACGCCGGCTTCGGCATGGTCACCGATCTGCGGGACGATTTGTACAACACCATCCTGCGCCGGTCGAGCGCGTTCTTTTCCAAACACACGACCGGCACGCTGATCTCGACGATTGTCAACGACATTGAAAAAGTGCAGTCGGCGATGTCGACGGTGATGGCGGAATTTCTACAGCAATTTTTTACGTTCGTGTTCACGGCGGGAGTGGTGATTCTCATTGGGGGACGGTTGGCATGGGTGCTGCTGCTGTTCGTTCCCGTAATTCTGTATTCGTCGCGAAAGATCGGGCGGCAAGTCCGGTCCACTACACGGAGCGGGCAGGACAAACTGGGCGAAGTCCAGAACATCCTGCATGAGACCATCACCGGCAACCGGATCGTGAAGGCCTTTGGGATGGAGTCCTGGGAAGCGGGGCGGTATAGAAAGGCGGCGCAAAGATTCTTCCGCGCCAATCTACGCTCGGTGGCCGCGGCCGCGGTCAGTTCTCCGCTGATGGATATCATCGGGTCGGTCGCGATTGCGCTGCTGCTGCTGCTGGGGCGTGACGAGATCAAGAAGGGTTTCTTCCTTCCAGGTACGTTTCTGGCATTCATCATTGCGGTCTTCAAGCTTTACGACCCGGTGCGGAAGTTCGCTTTGTTCAATAACAGTTTCCAACAGATGAACGGAGCATCGTCGGAAATATTCCGCTTCATGGATATCGAAGACGAAGTGCAGGAGAAACCGGATGCCAAACGGCTGCCAAAATTCTCGCAGTCGATCCAACTCAAGGATGTTTCTTTTGCGTACGACGCCGCCGAAGACTCGCGCGTTGTTTTGCATGGGATCAACCTACAGGTAAAAGCGGGAGAAGTGCTGGCAGTAGTCGGATCGAGCGGGGCGGGGAAAAGCACGCTCGTGCATCTGATCCCCCGGTTCTTCGACGTGACTGGTGGCAGCATTCTGATCGATGGCAATGATGTGCGGAATGTAACCCTGGCGTCGCTGCGATCGCAGATCGGAATCGTGACGCAAGAGACGGTGCTGTTCAACGACACGGCGCGCAACAATATTGCCTACGGCCAACCCCATGTCTCTCAGAAGGACGTAGAAGCGGCCGCGAGAGCTGCGCTGGCGCACGACTTCATCCTTGGGCTGCCCGAGGGATACCAGACGGTGATCGGCGAGCGCGGCGTGCGGCTTTCGGGCGGTGAGCGCCAGCGGATCGCGATCGCACGGGCAATCTTGAAGAATGCTCCCATTCTGATTCTCGACGAAGCGACTTCGGCACTGGATAGCGAATCGGAAGCGCTTGTCCAATCGGCTCTGCAAAATCTGATGACCGGGCGTACTGTATTGGTGATCGCGCACAGGCTGTCGACTGTACGTCGCGCGGATCGCATCGTGGTGATTGAAAATGGCACCATCAGCGATATTGGCGCGCATGAAGAGCTCATGCAAAAGTTAGGGACGTACCGGCGGTTGTACGAATTGCAGTTCGCGGAAACAGATCGAGTAAGTGGTTAGTGGTTGGTGATTAGTGATTCGTTAAAATTGAGAATCCACGAACCACGAACCACTAGCCACTGGTTTTTCCTATGCCTCTTCGATCCATGACGGGTTACGCGCAGGTCCGGGGACAGGTGAAGGCTGGCCTGGCGTTCGCGCTCGGGCTCAAGTCGGTGAACCATCGGTTTCTCGATCTGCATTTCCGGCTGCCTTCGGACACGGATTCGCTGGAGATGAAGCTGCGCCGGATGTTGAAGGAAAAAATGGCGCGTGGCCATGTGGAAGTCACGCTCAGCCTGGAACGCGCAGGCAGCAACGGTGTCGCTCTCAATCGCCAACTCGTGGGAAGCTACGTGCAGGCGTTCCGGGCAGCGGCAACTGAGTTTGGAGTGAGCGGCGAGCCGGATCTGAATGTGGTTTTGCGGATGCCGGGCGCGATGGAGTCGGCGGCTGAAAAATCTGAAGAGGAACTCGAGGCCGCGGTTCTGGCACGAGTGGAAGAATCGCTCGCCAAGTTGAACCAGATGCGCGAAGAGGAAGGGCGCGGCATCGAGACGGAATTACGCGATCGGATGGGGCACCTTGCGAAAGCGGGAGCGGGCATGGAAGGCCATCGCAGCGCGATCCAACGCAGCTATGCCGACCGCTTGCAGGCCCGCTTGCAGGAGTTGCTGGGTGGTCACATCGACAAGGAGCGCATCCTGCAGGAAACGGCGTTGCTGGTGGACCGCAGCGACATTCAGGAAGAACTCGTCCGATTGAATACGCACGTCAAACATTTTCTCGGGCTGCTGGATCAGGGCGGCGAAGTTGGAAAGAAACTCGACTTCCTGTTGCAGGAAATGAATCGCGAAGCGAATACGCTTCTTTCCAAAACTTCCGGACTGGCGGGCGAAGCGCTGAAGATCACCGAGATGGGATTGCTTATGAAGGCCGAGATCGAAAAGTCCCGCGAGCAGGTGCAGAACCTGGAATGAGTATCGTCTACATTGTGTCGGCGCCTTCGGGTTCGGGCAAGTCCACGTTGGTCAACGAACTGTTCAAGGTCGCGAAGAACCTCGACTTCTCCATTTCCTATACGACCCGTCCTCCGCGGGGCAGCGAACAGAATGGAAAAGAATATTTTTTTGTTACCAAAGATCAGTTCGAGTCCATGATCGCCGCTGACGAATTCCTGGAGTACGCCAACGTCTTCGGAAATTACTACGGGACGGCCAGACGCTTCTTGCGTGAAACCGAGGCGCGCGGCAACGATTTGCTGCTGGACATCGATGTTCAGGGCGCGCAACAGGTGAAGAAGAAACTTCCCGACGCAGTCAGCATCTTCATTCTTCCGCCGGACCGGAAGACTCTGGAGTGGCGGCTACGGAGCCGGGGCCAGGACCCAGAAGCGATGATCCGCCGCCGGTTGGACAACGCCCGGCGTGAGATTGAGAATTACTCCAAATACGGCTATATACTGATTAATGAGAAGCTCGAGCGGGCAACCGACGAATTGAAAGCCGTGGTGCTGGCGGAGCGGATCAAGCGATCCGGAGCAAAACCATCACCGGAAGAGTTGCGGCTTCTGGAGATGGCGCAGTCCATTCAACTGGAGAAGGCTCGTGCGCGAGTGCGGCCGATCCTGGAATCGTTCGGCGCCAGTGGTTCGGATAACGATTCGGGCAAGAGCTGAGTTTCTCACCTGGGGGAAAGTGCATGAAGTTGATCGAAGGGTTCGACAGCAACTATCGCTACATCCTGGTCGCGGCGCGACGTGCACGGCAACTGCAAGGTGGCGCACCGCCGGTGATCGAAACGATTTCGCGCAAGCCGTGCCGGATCGCGCAAGATGAGATCCGCGCCGGTAAGGTGAAGTGGATCATTCCAGAAATTCCGAAGTCGGCCGTGGACGCGGCAACCGAGAATCTGGACAAAGCGTTCTTGCCGGACGCGTAGGAACCAGTTCTCAGTTCCCGGTTCTCAGTACACGCGACACCGGTTTTCTGAGAACTAAGAACTGATAACTCTCTTTCGCCATGAAAATCGCTCTGGGTGTCTCCGGGGGAATTGCCGCGTACAAGTCGGCGGAGATTGTCCGTCTGCTGCAGGATCGCGACATCCGCGTGCAAGTCGTCATGACACGCGCCGCCCAGGAGTTCATTCGCCCGCTTACGTTCGCCGCGCTCTCCGGAGAAAAAGTCATCACTGACTTGTTCGGGTCGGAAGAACAACAGGCGAACGTCGATTCCGCCATCGAGCACATTGCAGTTGCGCAATCCATTGACGCGCTGCTGGTCGCGCCCGCGACGGCTGATGTGATTGCACGCTTTGCGCAGGGCATCGCCAACGATTTTCTTACCACGCTGTTTCTCGCGACCACGGCCCCGGTCGTCATCGCTCCAGCAATGAACGTCAACATGTGGAATCATCCCGCGACGCAGGCGAATCTGGAGATCCTGCGCAAACGCGGGGTGCGGATCGTCGACCCTGCAAGCGGATACCTGGCCTGTGGCATGGTGGGCGCGGGACGGCTGGCCGAGAACTCGGCGATCGTCGCTGCTGTGCTGGAAGTGCTGGGCGCCGCGCAGGATCTGGCAGGTGAATGCGTGCTCGTCACGGCGGGACCAACACGGGAGAAGATTGATCCGGTGCGCTATCTGACAAATCGTTCGAGTGGACGAATGGGATACGCCATCGCCGAAGCGGCATTGCGGCGAGGAGCGCGCGTGCTGCTGGTGAGCGGTCCGGCCGCGATTATGCCTCCGAGTGCGGCGGAGTTAACGCGCGTCGAGACTGCGGAAGAAATGCGTACGGCGGTTTTGAAGCTGCTGCCCGAAAGCACAGTCGTGATCAAGACCGCGGCTGTTGCCGACTACCGGCCCAAATCAAGCGCGGGACAGAAGATCAAGCGCAAAGGTCCGATGACGCTGGAACTCGAGCCCACCACAGACATCCTGGCTGAGTTGGCGCGACACAAGACCTCACAGGTCGTAGTAGGGTTCGCGGCGGAAACTGAAAACGTGCTGGAGAACGCGCGTAAGAAGCTGTCGTCGAAATCGCTCGACGCGATCGTCGTGAACGATGTTTCCCGCGAGGGTGTTGGCTTTGACTCGGACCGGAACGCCGTTACGATTATTTCGCACGATGAAGTCGTGGAAGTGCCCGAGACTTCGAAGTGGGAAGTAGCGCAGCGTGTGCTTGATCAGGTGGTAAAGCTTCGCAAGCGTAACGCAGTCCCTTCCCGCAATTAGCACCTGGCAATTTACGCTTGGCCGAAAGCGCAGGAGAATCCATTGAAAATTTACTCATTGTGCGTGCTGTTGGTGATTTGTGCAGGGTGCGCCGCGGCGCAGCAGGCTCCGGTCTCGGTACAGGATGAACCGCATCATCACCTCGTGTTGAAGAACGATTTCGTGATCGTGATGCATGTCGTGATCCCGGCGGGTGAAGCTACTCTCTATCACACGCACTCGTATGATCGGGCCGCAATTCACCTGACCAACAACAGGATTGCGATCCAGTTGCCGGACCAGCCTGAGGGCGAGGCGATGCCTGCCAAGGTTGGAGAAATATCGGCTTCGACGCGCCAGGGCGCCCCGCTGACGCACAAGGTCCACAACACTGGACCTGGAACGTTTGAAGTCATGGACGTGGAATTCCTGAAACGGCCTGATCATCCTTCGACGACCGTAGCAGCACCCGTTGCCGCGGAAAATGCGAGTGCGCGAATTTACAACTGGGTGCTGGCGCCGGGTGCGAGTTCGGCAATGCATACGCATGAGCGTCCTTACCTGATCCTCGCGGTCAATACGGTGCAATTGAAGATGACTGCGCCGGATGGCAAGTCGTCCGTACATGAAGTGAAGGCGGGAGATTTTCACTGGACCGACTCCAAGGTGACGCATAGCCTGGCGAATGACGGTGCGAGCGAAGGGCAGATTGTTGAGATTGAGTTGAAGTAGCCGCCCGTTTCACCACAGAGACGCAGAGTCACAGAGAAAAGCTAAAGACGGTTGCTCGGCGCCGCTGTGATGAGTGTGCTTTTTGTTATGCTTATCCGCAATGCCACGCAGCCTTGAGCCTGAACGTCGCCGGGCAGTCGCCGAGCGAATCCGCTACTACAACGAAATGGGAATTTACGACTTCTACCGGCGGACTCCGTCGGGGAGTGTCGCGTCGTCAACTGCGGTCGCAGAAGAGTTCGTCGAAGAACACCGAAGTGAATTGGGAGACGAGATGAGTCCACGCAAGGCTGCAGCGGTCGCGCTGCCGATTGCTGTCGAGGGAAAGACAGCGCAGAGGCCGGAGCAGGGCGTGAGCGATCCTGTAAAAGCGTTGAAGATCATTCGCGAGGATCTTGGCGACTGCACGCGCTGTCCTCTGCATAAACAAGGAAGAAAGCAGATTGTGTTTGGAGTGGGAAATCCCCACGCCGAGCTGTTGTTTGTCGGCGAAGGCCCGGGCGCGGATGAAGACGAACAGGGCGAGCCGTTCGTGGGCCGGTCGGGACAGTTGCTGACCAACATGATCAAGGCGATGGGGTTGTCGCGAGAGCAGGTCTACATTGCGAACATTGTGAAGTGCCGTCCCCCGGCGAATCGCGCGCCGGAAAGGGAGGAGAGTGAAACCTGCTCACCGTTCCTGATGCGACAGATTGCGGCGATCAAGCCGAAGATCGTTGTAGCGCTGGGAGCGACTGCTGCTAAGGGTCTGCTGGCGATGAGCGCTCCGATGACGCAATTGCGCGGACGCTTCTACGACTTCAAGCCACCCGGTGTGCGCGATTCGGATTGGGATGGATGCAAGCTGGCAGTGACGTATCACCCCGCATTTCTGTTGCGCGATCCACGGCAGAAGGGCGAGGCGTGGAAGGATTTGCAGATGGTGATGCGGGAGTTGGGGCTGAAGGCGCCGGCGGCCAGCAAGTAGCTCATTTCCTTCTTGTGAAAATTTCTCTCGCGAATTTGTCATCCTGAACGAAGTGAAGGACCTGCTTTTCTTCGCCGCGGACGACAGCAGGTCCTTCACTTCGTTCAGGATGACAAATCTAGTAAGTTAACCTCAGCCTCGTTTCATGCCCCTTTACTGCGATGTCGCACTCGCTGTTCCGCTCGACATGGCGTTTACCTACGCCATCCCTCCCGGTCTGGAGCCGGTGGTCGGCGGGCGGGTGCTGGTGCCGTTCCGGCAGCAACGTATGTCGGGGATTGTGGTTGAGCTGCATGATCGTCCACCGGAAGTTAAGACGAAGAATGTTCTGGAAGTTCTCGATGTCGCTGCGGTCCTGGATGAACAACTTCTGAAACTCGGCAAGTGGATTGCCGATTACTATCTTGCGCCGATCGGCGAAGTTTTTCGTACGATGCTGCCGCTGTCGGCGGAATTCAAGCGGACCATCACGTACCGCATCACCGACCACGGGCAGATGGCGTTGCATCTGGCGGGGATGTCGGGGTCTCCAGCGCGGTCGCAGCGCACTCCCGAGGATCAGCTGGTCGAATTTCGCGTACTCGATCACCTGGCAGAACGCGAAAGTGTGCGCGAAGAGAGCCTGCGCGGAGCCACGAAAGTTTCGAAAGCGTTGCTGGGTGGGATGGTACGTAAGAAGTGGATCGTCCGGGAGGATGTGTCGGCGGCACGCGATGCGTCGCGGACTGTCAAGGTTGCGGTGCTGCTGGGGGCGGAGGCTTCGCCTCCGCTGGACGGGTCAGAGACCCGTCCCCACGAGAGCCGTTCCCGCGAAACCCGTCCCCACGTGGGCAAGCTCAACGACAACCAGCGGGCACTGATCGATGCTTTGGCGGCTGCTGGCGGCAAGGTTCCGGTCGATACCTTGCGCGGACTCAACGTTCCGCGCACAACGTTAAGTACGCTGGTCCGGCGCGGGTTGGTGGAACTGGTCGACGAAGCGCAGGACTTCACGGTCTCGAAGACAAAGCCGCGGCGTTCGCCGTTCGAGTTTGAATTCAGCGCGGCGCAGAAAGCGGCGCTGGAGCAGATCCTTGCGGGCGTGGCATCACGGAAATTTGCTGGATCGTTGCTCCACGGCGTGACCGGCTCGGGTAAGACTGCTGTGTATCTCGCAGCGATGCGCCAAGTACTCGAGTCGGGACGGTCTTCGATTCTTTTGGTCCCCGAAATTGGATTGACGCCGGCGGTGGCGGCCGATTTGCATCAGGTGTTTGCAGATGAAGTGGCGATCCTGCATTCGGGGCTTACTGACGATGAACGCGCCGAGCAATGGCATCGCATCAAGCGTGGAGAATGCCGGGTGGTGGTGGGCACGCGCTCGGCGGTGTTTGCTCCGGTCAGTGATTTGGCGTTGATCATTGTCGACGAGGAGCAGGACTCGTCCTACAAGCAGGAAGAGACGCCGCGTTATCACGCGCGGGACGTCGCGGTAATGCGGGCAAAGATGGCGGCCGCGGTGGTGGTGCTCGGGTCGGCGACGCCGTCGCTCGAGTCGTACTACAACGCGAAGAAGAATAAGTATGCGCTGCTGGAGTTGCCGGACCGCGTGGAAGATCGGCCCTTGCCGGAAGTCGAAATCCTCGATATGAGAGTCGAGTTTCAGGAAACCGGCCAGGAGCAAGTGATTTCGCGCAAGCTGGCCGAAGAGATCCGCGAGCGGCTGGAGAAAAAAGAACAAGTAATGGTTCTACTAAACCGGCGCGGATATTCCCCGGTCGTGTTGTGTCGCGCGTGCGGAAAAACCCTGCAATGCGAAAACTGTGCGGTCTCGATGACGCATCATAAGCGCGAACGAAAAATGGAATGCCATTACTGCGGACACATGGCGCGCATCCCGGAGAAGTGCGCGCATTGCGACAGTGAGTATGTGTATTTCGTCGGTACCGGGTCGGAGAAGCTGGAAGAGTTGCTGCACGGCATGTTTCCGCAGGCGCGTATTGGACGGCTCGATCGCGACACCGTCCGCGGCCGGGAAGACTTCGAGCGAGCGTTGAACGCACTGAACGAAGGCGAACTCGACATCCTCGTCGGCACGCAGATGATCGCGAAGGGCCACGACGTCCATGGCGTGACGCTGGTGGGAGTGGTGGGAGCAGATATGGCGCTGAGCCTGCCGGATTTTCGCGCGGCGGAAAGAACATTTCAGCTATTAACACAGGTGGAGGGTCGTGCGGGACGCGGACAAACGCCGGGTAAAGTTGTCCTGCAAACATATTTTCCGGATCACTACGCGGTGCAGTTCGCGGCGCGCCATGACTTCACGGGGTTCTACGAAAAAGAGCTGCAATTCCGCGCGTGGATGCACTACCCACCGTACAGCGCGATTGCGAACGTGCTGATCCGCAGCGAGAAGATGGAGGAAGCGCTGCGCTGGTCAGGCGAACTGGGGCGCTGGTTCGAGAAGACACGGCATGAAGGGGTTCGCGTCCTGGGACCGGCGGCTGCGCCAATTGTCCGCCTGAAACGCGACTTCCGCTATCACTTCATCTTGAAGTCACCCAGCCGCCAGAAGATGAATACGCTACTGCGAGCAATGCTTGCGGAAGCGGCAGCGCGAAAGATTCCGCGGACGCAGGTGATTGTGGATGTGGATGCAGTGTGGTTGATGTAGAGAGCCGCGGGCTGCGAGCCACGAGCTGCGAGCGAACAATAGCAGATCATTTTCGGTGCAGGCGGTGCCGAATACTCTCGATGGCTTCATGGAAAGCTTGCCGCCCTTCGCGCCGAAGTTCGGGCCAGACTTCCTGACCGGAGCTGTGCGTAAACGGTGCGGGCGTGAACGACAGCATCAGCATGATGGCTCCAAAAAGAGCGATCCAACGGCGTCCGCCGGAGATGGATGCCTTGTCGGGAACTGGAGGGTGGCGGGCGGTCATTGCAAGTAGTACGGCCCAGAGGAGCCATCCAGTCCAGAAATACTTCCCCAAAGGAATCAGTGCCAGGACAGTAAGGAATGAGACGGTGCGATGGAGTCCGGGCGCGCCCGAGAAAATGATGTGACCGCCGTCTAATTGCCCACCGGGGAGCAGGTTTAAAGCGGTGGCAAAGAGTCCAACCCACGCGGCGGCGGCAATCGGATGCAGGGACAGCGACGACAGCGGGGTTGTGATTTGCAGAAGTCGTGCGGCGCCTTGAAATGCCAGTGGGAATCCCAGTTGAAGAGACGAAACATTGCCCGATGCAATCGGCTGCGATCGCGAAAGGCCGAGCAGCAGGGCGATGCATGCAGGGATGAAGCCAGCAATCGGCCCGGCGATACCGATGTCGAACAACGCGGGACGCGATGGAATCGGACTCTTGATGCGGATGAATGCTCCTAACGTTCCGATCAAGCTGGGAAACGGCACGAAGTATGGCAAGGTCGCGTACACGTGATATTTGCGGGAGTAGACGTAGTGTCCCATTTCATGCGCGAGCAGGATGAACATCAGCGTCAGCGAGAAGGGGAGGCCCGACAGCAATTCGGAAGGATGCGTAATCCAGTCCACGGGAAAGAATGGGCCATCTTCGCTGATCGAGAACGTAGGCTGGCGATGCTCGAAGTTTGACTGGATGCGGGAGCCAACCGCCATTGTGGTGATGAAGGTAGCGAGCAGCAGTACGATGTGAATCCACAACCGCCGCCGTGAAGGCTGGATGATCCAGACCTCATGCGGGTGGGTAGTTTCTAAATTGCCCGAAAAAGGGGAAGTGGGTTCCGACATGAAAAACCGCTACTAGCTCCTAGCTTCTGGCTACTAGCGGGCCCGGCTTGCCAGAGGCCAGCAGCTCGTTGCTGCTCTAGTCGATCGATTGCAATTCTTTGCCAGGCTTGAAGCGCACGGCTTTGCCGGGTGGGATGGAAACTTCGGCGCCGGTGCGCGGATTGCGTCCGATACCGGTTTTACGCGGACGCACGTTGAACACGCCGAAGCCGCGCAACTCGATGCGGTCTCCGGTGGTGAGCGCCTTCTTCATGCTTTCGAAAACGGTCTCGACCGCAAGCTCTGCCTTGGTCTTGGTGATCCCGGTGCGGTTCACCACTTCGTTGATGATGTCGAGCTTAATCACAGATGTCTCCCGCCTTCGGAGTGGAAAAGTGTCTCAAGTGATTGATGCTATGGGAGATAGGTTCGATTGTCAACTCTGCCTGTTGTCTCGTAAGATGACAGCACCAGCCGAAACGATTTTGTAATTTGGTAATCGGGTAGTTTTGCAATTTGAACCCGTTCGCCGCCGCGTTCCCGACTGAACGCATCGGTAGCTCTGAATTACCAAATTACAAAATTACCCAATTACCAAATCCCAAGGAGTTCCATGAGCATCAAGAGTGACCGCTGGATCCGCCGCATGGCGCAAGAGCACGACATGATTAATCCCTACTCCGAGAAACAGGTGAGCAAGGGCGTGATTTCCTACGGCGTCTCCAGCTACGGATACGACCTGCGCGTTTCGGACGAATTCAAGATTTTCACCAACGTGAACAGCACGATTGTCGACCCGAAAAATTTCGACGAACGTTCGTTCGTAACCGTGAATGCCGATGTCGCGATCGTACCGCCGAATTCGTTCGCGCTGGCGCGGTCGGTGGAATACTTCAAGATTCCACGCGACGTGCTGACGATCTGCGTGGGCAAGTCGACTTACGCGCGCTGCGGGATCATCGTCAACGTGACCCCCTTCGAGCCCGAGTGGGAAGGCTTTGTGACTCTGGAGATCTCGAATACGACACCGCTTCCCGCGAAGATCTACGCCAACGAAGGGCTGTGTCAGATCCTCTTCTTCCAGTCGGATGAAGTGTGCGAGGTCAGCTACAAAGACCGCAAAGGGAAGTACCAGTCGCAGAAGGGGATCGTGCTGCCGAAGTTGTAGGAGGAGAGTTTAGGGGTCGGCCCTCAGCTAATATCGGGTTTAAGAATGGGTATTTGGGGAAGGGCACGGCTTCAGCCGTGCCGTTAAACCGCTACCGCTTTCCGCCCTCGCCGTCCTTGAACGCAAACCATTCCAAAACTCGGCGCTCGAACTCCTGCGGTGCGGTCTGGTGCGCTCCAGTGTGGACTGCGCCGGGAACTTTCCACACACTGACAAAAGACGGGTTCTTCGCCTGGATCCAGTCGGAATGGTAGGGCGGGATGTTCCGATCTTGGAGCCCGTGAATAAGCAGAACGGGAGTCTTCGTGCCAACGACGGCTTCTTCGGGTGATACGTCTTCCATCTCGAAGCCGTAGCGAAGACGAACATAGAGAAATCCGACATCAACTGTTGGATGAAAAAATGTTCTGCCTAGCCATGGCCCCGTGTGGAATTCGCGACCAAATCGGGCGTAGGCGACCTCGCGAAAACTTGCGAAAGGAGATTCGGCGACGACCGCACAAAACCGAGACTCCTTGGAGAGCGACTGCAGCAACTGCGCTGCTCCCATGGATTCGCCCAGTCCAAACATGCATCGAGGATGTTGGTCGGCTTCGATCCAATCAACCCAGTGATGGATATCGTTGGATTCGAGCAAGCCGTAGGTCGCCTGCTCGCCTCCGCTGCCGCCGTGGCCTCGTGCATCGGGGAGGAGCACGGTGTAGTGGTGTTCCGCGAGCCATTGGCCGTAACCGTACATCCCCATCCGATTGTCCGAGACGCCGTGCAGGAGAATTACGGCGTCCCCATTTGTTTCACGAGGACGCATGAGCCACGCGCGTAGCGTCACGCCATCTGGAGTGGTGAGGTCGACATC
Organism: Acidobacteriota bacterium; assembly: GCA_016196065.1. Taxonomy (NCBI): domain Bacteria; kingdom Pseudomonadati; phylum Acidobacteriota; species Acidobacteriota bacterium. The sequence goes on from JACPYL010000027.1 coordinate 440,926, forward strand.
ACGAAATTCAATTGATTGTTGTTTGGCTGCTGCCCCGACGTTGCGCTCCTCCGCCGCAGTAATTGGGTGACGGGGAGGATGCATCGCAATCCAACCCAGTCCAATTCCTCCCAGCAAAGTGCCGACAACGTAAAGGTATGCCGCGATCCGAACAAGGCGGGTGAGCATCGAACGCTGACTAGGTCTGACGATAAACTTGCTTCCTGCGGATCTAAGCTGACAGCTGACGGCTACTTCCGCCCGCCCTCGCCCTCTTTGAACATGTACTTGATCGCCGGCTTGTAGATCATCAGATTGGGTGCGCCGCTGCGGTTTAGCTTGATGCAGCTCTTGTCGTACCACTCGATGTAGCCGTGGACTTCTTCGCCGTCGCGCAGCACCACGACCATGGGGGTCTTAGTCTGCATCTGTTTTTGATAGTAGAAATTCTCGGCGTTGGTCTGCTCGGTGGGGGCGCCTTTTTTGGCGGACGCGGGGGCACGGTCCCTGCGCTCGGCAGGCGGATGGTTATTTCCATGGTTGTTGTGATCGGTCCGGCTGAGTGACGGTCGAATCAATTTACGATTCGCAAAGCCTTCCTGATCGGCGGATTTTTCGGCTGGCAAAGTTTCCAGGGTATCTTTCATTTCGCAACCACCTGCGCGCGGGGCGGCAGAATATGCCACAACACGTGATCTGTGAATGTGGGTATTCGGGTGTGACTTGACGGTACGGTATCACACGAATTCACCGATGACAATGATCCGGAGGGCACAAAGCCGAATTCCTGTGTGACCTTCGTGTTCCCGCTGGTTCAGAACTCAAAGGCTTGCGCTGCAGAGGGTGCGGGGATCACAGAGAATCCTAGGTTGTCCGTTCGAGTGCTGTCGCAAAGGAGTCCAATGAGAGCGATCGCAGCAGGTTGCGGCGCATGCCGCGCTCAACTTCTCCCAGGCCGCGGGCGGCACGGTTGATCCACTCAAAGTCGGCGGCCTCGGCCAGTTTTTTCAGTTCGCCCAAGATGTCCGTGTTGCGGACCAATTGCGGCGTGCCGGATTCCAGAAACATCAGGTCCTCCAGCAGCGAATACATCGTGCCGAGCAGATTGTCGATCTTCTCTCGGCCTTCGGCGCCGGGACGAAACGTTTCTGTCATCTTGAAGAGATCGGTATGCTCCGTGCCGCGCAGAGAAGAATTCAGCAGCACCAGGGCCTGGGCGCGGGCCGCAACATAGGTCTTCAGATCGAAGGACAGGGCACGACCGACCGCCCCCTCGCTCAAACGCGCGACCAGTGCCTGTTCTCGCGGGTTCCAATGGGTACGGCGCTGGGCAAGCATGTTTTCAATTTCTTCCAGACCCACCGCGCTCAACGCGAAATTCACCGAGCGAGAACGGATCGTGGGCAGCAATTCGCCGGGATTTTCTGTCAGCAGAAAAATCGTGGCGAACTCTGGCGGTTCTTCCAGGACTTTCAGCAGAGAGTTGGCCGCTTCTTTCATGAAGGCGGAATTCGTAAAGATGTAAATGCGCTCGCGCGACTCGGCAGGTCGAAAGTAAATATTGGCAATGACGTGGCGGACTTGATCGACCTTGATCATCATCTGCGGAGGATCGGGCGGGATGACGAGCACGTCCGGATGAGTCTGCACGAACAGGCGCGTTTCTTTCTTGTCGGATTCGCGCATGCCGTCTCGGGCTTCGACGGCTTCCGCAAATCTTGCGTCGAGGTCTTCGGCTTGAGCGATACGGGTACAGTTGGCGCAGCGTCCGCAGAAATCGGGAAGGCCGCCGGCGAGAGGCTGCTCCAGGCAATTTAGGGTGCGCGCCAGCATCAGGGCGAGCGTGTACTTACCTGATCCGCGAGCGCCGGAAAGAATCACGGCATGCGGGAATCTTTTCCGCGACAGCATCTCCCGCAGGTTATGAATCGTTTCCGGGTTGCCGAGAAAATCAGAGAACGGCATAGGGCAGTTGCTGGCTAGAGGCCAGTAGCTAGAAGCTGCGTTTCTACAGTTTGAGCTTCTTCTTTACCACTTCCATGATAACGGCATGCGTCTCGCGCGGGGTGCCGCGGGCATCGATTATTTGCATGCGATGCGGCTCCCGGGCGGCGATGGCCAGATAGGCATGCCGCACGCGCCCGAAAAAAGCGCGGCTTTCTTGCTCAAACCGGTTCTCATCTTTTTCTGGACGGCGGTGCTTCTCCTGGCGATTGCGGCGACGGGCACGGTCAACGGTTGCGCTGACTTCATTGTCGAGCAGAATGGTGAGATCGGGTTGCAGGTTCCCGCAGAGTAGTTCGTGAAGTTGAAGGACGGGTTTCGATCCCAGCCTGCGGCCGCCGCCCTGGTACGCCTCAGTCGAGTCGGTGAAGCGGTCGCAGAGGACAACTCGGCCTTCGGCGACCGCCGGCAAAATTACTTCGTGAATATGCTGAGCGCGAGACGCAAACATCAGAGCCATCTCTGCGTACGGAGACAATCCCGAAGTTGCGGAGTGCAGCAGGACTTCGCGAATCTTTTCTCCGGTATGGGTTCCGCCGGGCTCCCGGGTAATGGTCACCGAAACGCCGCGCGCACGGAGGCCGCGCGCCAGTTTCGCGATTTGCGTGCTCTTGCCGCTGCCGTCCAGACCTTCAAAGGTGATGAATTTTCCGCGCGCGGACACGGGAGGAATGATAGCAGGCTGCTTCGCCTTTAGGATTCGACCGTGTAGCCGACACATTCTGCCGCAGTGGCCTGATATATTCATGTGCGCTGTCGAGCGATCCCGGGAGGACGAATGGATTCACGCCGTGCTTTTCGTTGCTTGTGTTTTGCGTTGGTGCTGGCAGCATCCGCGTCAATGTTGGCCGCTCCTGCTCCAACGATTACGCTGTCGGTGGACGCTTCCGATGCGCCCCGTAAGTTGATGCACGCGCAGTTGAGGATTCCGGCATCGCCCGGAACGCTGACGCTCTACTATCCGAAATGGATTCCCGGCGAGCATGGCCCGACTGGCCCCGTGCAGGATCTGACGGGATTGAAATTTACGGCAAGCGGCAAGCCGCTGACGTGGCGCCGCGATTTATTGGACGGATGGACGTTCCATGTGGAAGTACCGGATGGCGAAAGTGAAGTGACGGCGAGCCTCGACTACGCTTCTCCGGCAACGTTGCAAGGTGGCTACGGTTCGGGTTCCGCGGCAACGGAGAAGTTGTACGTGGTCAATTGGAACACGCTGGTCCTGTATCCGGCGGGTTGGACTTCCGACGAACTCACTTACAACGCAAGCCTGAAGCTGCCGCCGGGATGGAAGTTTGGCACATCGTTGCCGGTTGCGAATCAGGCTGGCGCCGAAATTCACTTTGTGCCAATTTCGCTGACGATGCTGGTGGATGGTCCGGTCATAGCCGGTGAGTATTTGAAAATCGTGCCGCTCAGCAGCGACACGACTCCGGCGGAAATTGATGTCGTCGCCGACACGCCGGGCGCTCTGGCTGCGCCTCCAGAAGTATGGGAACACTTCAAGAAACTGGTAGAGCAGGCGGGAATTCTGTTTGGCGCGCGCCACTATCGCGACTATCACTTCCTGTTGACGCTCAGCGATCATGTGGCCCATTTCGGACTTGAGCATCACGAGTCGAATGACAGCCGGATCGAAGAGCGCTCGCTGGTAGAAGACGAAGGTCGCTTGTCGGCAGCGGGGTTGCTCGGTCACGAGTATGTCCACAGTTGGAATGGGAAATACCGGCGTCCGGCCGATCTGTCTACGCCTGACTATGAGAAGCCCATGCAGACGGACTTGCTATGGGTTTACGAAGGAATGACGTCGTATCTGGGCGACGTGCTGACTGCGCGCAGTGGTGAGCGAAATCAGGAACAGGCGCGTGACGCGCTTGCGCAGATCGCCGCGGACATCGATCATCGTTCGGGCCGTGTTTGGCGCGATCTTCAGGATACGGCCGATGGAGTGCCGTCCATGCAAATGTCGTCTCGCGGCTGGTCGGATTACCGCCGCGGGCTCGACTACTACGATGAGGACGTTCTGAACTGGTTGTGGGCGGATGTCATCATCCGGCAACAGACTAAGGGGAAGAAGTCGCTGGATGATTTCTGCAAACTGTTTCATGGCGGCCAGACTGGTCCGCCAATGTTGAAGACTTACAATTTTGACGACGTCGTCAATGCGTTGAACCAGGTTGCAACGTATGACTGGCGTGGCTTTTGGAAGGAGCGCCTCACGACCCATGGACCGCGTGGACCGCTCGGCGGCGTGAACGGTAGTGGATGGAAGCTGGTGTATGACGAGAATCCATCTCCCTTGACGCGCGCTGGTGAACATGAAGGCAAATCGATCGATGCGCAATATTCAGTCGGCTTGTCGCTCAAAGATAGCGGCGGAGTGCAGGATACAGTCGAAGGAATGAGTGGCGCGAAAGCCGGAATCGGGCCGGGAATGATGATCGTCGCCGTGAATGGTCACAAGTTTTCTCCAGATGCCTGGCACGACGCGATCGCAGCCGCAAAAACCAGTTCTGCTCCCATCGAACTCATCGTCGAGAATGCCGATTACTTCCGGACGATTAAACTCGATTATCACGACGGAGAAAAGTATCCCCACCTGGTGCGGGAGGAATCGAAGCCGGACTTGCTGACGGAAATTTTCAAGGCGAAGTGACGCAGTGCAATTTCTTTGTGGAAGAAGTGATTGCCTCTAGCCCTCGTCGTTAACTCCGGCGAAGAGGTCCGTTTCCATCGAGCCATCGGTGGGCGCGACGCTGGCAGCCAGGTTGAACAGTTCCGAGTCGCCGAACTTTGCGACATGTGCATCGAAAATCGGAAAGACGGGCGATTGGGTTTGATGAGCGTGAAAGGCGTCGATCTTCGCTTGCCGGTACGAACCGAGCGCGATGCGAGCAGTGCAGGGCGGGAAAGAGATCGGCTGCCGGCCCGGTAACGCAGCTGGGGACGTGGAATAGTAAAGCTTCTGCGCGCGATGTGGATGGAGGCCGGCGTCCAGTTGATCAGCGCAACGATTGCTGCGGCCTGCCCAATGAAAGGCCAAAGTCGCAAACACCGAAGCCATGGAGTGATCCGTGTGGCCGGTGATGGCACCCTCTGGACCCATCGACAAAACAACATGCGGGCGAAATTCGCGAATGTGCCGCACCAGATCGGCCACGGCCCGATGCATTTCGATGCGATGCAACTGGCCGTCCAGATAGTCGAGCACCGCGAAACGGCTGACGTTCAGGATCGCGCACGAGGCGGCAAACTCCTTGCGCCGGATACCGGATAGCTCGCGATCGTCGCGCACTCCGCTGCGATGGCTGGCGGCTTGTCCCGGAGTCAGGCAGACCACGGACGTCTCCACTCCGCGATCGCTGTAGAGGCGGAGGCTTCCGCCGAAAAACGCGGCCTCGTCGTCGGGGTGCGCGGTGACTGCGAGCATTCGAAGCATGGCGTGATTTTATCGGAAGCGGCTGGGTTGGACACTTTGTCCGGCGCAGTTCGAGTTGATATTCGTTTTCTTTGGACGGCCGTCAGGGCCGCTGCAAGGGGTAACGCGCTAATCCCCAGCCAACACGACCACAACTTCGCCGTCCTTCTCCGGCTCGTCGAGCATAAAGCCCAGCACCTCCTGCGGGACGGGCGCATTCCACACGGGCGCAAACGATTGACGATGGAGCGGCGACGGGCCGTGCTCGCGGAGCGCCGCGATGTGATGCGCGGTGCTGTAACCCTTGTTGGACGCGAGGCCATACATCGGAAACACCGGGTCCCATGCGGTGATCATGCGGTCGCGTTCCACCTTGGCGATGATCGATGCGGCCGCGATGGTGGCGGAGAGTGCGTCTCCGTGAATGATCGGCTGTTGAGGAATGTCGCAATCGATCTTCACCGCGTCAGCCAGCAAATAATCCGGCGCGGGTACGAGTTGCTGAATCGCGTGCAGCATGGCCAGTCGTGAAGCCTGATAGATGTTGATCTGATCAATGCGGGCGGAATCGACGGCGGCGATCCCGATAGCAATCGAATGCTCGCGAATCCGGATCGCGAGTTCTTCGCGACGTTCGACAGGAAGCAATTTGGAATCGCGCAGTCCGCGAATGCGATACGCGGGGTCGAGAATGACGGCGGCCGCCACAACCGGGCCGAACAGGGATCCACGGCCCACTTCGTCCGCACCGGCGACCAGTCGCCCTCCCGCAGCCCATGCCCGCTTTTCAAACTTGAGCGTGCATTTCAATCTTTTGAGCAGGCGCAATTTGGCTGCGGCGGGAGACATCCCGGGTAGTTTCGAACTAGTGGATCGCGGAGGCACGTGGCTGACAGCATCTTCGCCGAGAGCGGCGAGGCTTGCAAGGGGAGCAGACGACTTTGCAGTGGAAAAATGGAAAGCAGAGACGCGCGGGAACGCGCCTCCGTTGGTTCCGATTGTTACCGTTCTCGGGCGGGAGCCGCGGCAAGCCGCGTCTCTGTGCTCAGAATGCAGGTAAGCCGACTAGGCGCGGGTGTCTACTTCTTTCAAGCGCGCGGCCTTGCCCTTCAACTCGCGGAGGTAATACAGCTTCGCGCGCCGGACTTTCGCGGAACGGAGCACGTCGACCTTGTCGACGACCTTGGACTGGATCGGGAAAATACGCTCGACGCCCTGTCCGAAGCTGATCTTGCGGACGGTAAAGCTGGCCTGCGGCCCGCGTGTGCGCGAAATGACGACGCCTTCGAACGCCTGAATGCGTTCCTTGTCGCCTTCCTTGATCTTTACTTGAACCTTGACGGTGTCTCCCGGGCCAAAATTCGGGATGTCAGTCCGCTTACTCTTGGCCAGCAATTTTTCGATAATCAGGTTTGTCATGATGCTTCCTTCCTAATTTCCTGGGGCCGAAGCCCCGAATCTTTTGGGTCGTAACCGGCAAGGTTGAAGCCCTGCCCTCCCGCGTTTCTGTGATGCCGCTTCGCGATATCGAATTCTAGTGACGCCCGCTGATTTCGCTCAGCAATTGCCGGTCTTCTTCTGTCAGCGCGACTCGTTCCAGCAGATCAGGACGATTGCGCAATGTCTTCGCCAACGCCGTCTTGCGTCGCCAGCGACGGATATCTTCGTGATTCCCGTTCACCAGCACTTCCGGTACTGCCAGGCCCCGAAAATCCGCGGGCCGCGTGTAGTGCGGATAATCGAGCAATCCGCCCGACAGGCACGTCGAACTCGGAATATTCGCCGCCAATGGCGCTCGGGCTATACCGGGTTCTGTAAACGACTCCTGCCGGGTCGACGCTTCGTTGCCGACCGCACCCGGAATGAGCCGCGTGATCGTATCCAGAATCACTGCTGCTCCCAGTTCGCCTCCGCTGAGCACATAGTCGCCGATCGAAACCTCGCGGTCTGCCAAGTGCTCGCTCACTCGATCATCCACGCCTTCGTAGCGGCCGCAGATTAACGCAATCCGCTCCAGCGTCGATAATTCCGCAGCCAGCGACTGATCCAACTGGCGGCCTTGCGGCGAAAGCACAATAACCGATTGCTTCGCGGTTCCACTTAGGCGCTCATCTCGCGTCGCCCAGCCACTCTGCGATTCCAAACATTCAAAGATCGGTTCCGGCTTGAGCACCATGCCCTCGCCGCCGCCAAACGGGCGGTCATCCACGGTGCGGTGCTTGTCTTTCGTAAAGTTCCGCAGATCGTGAATGTTTACTTCAACCAGTCCCGTTTCCCGGGCCCGGCGGATGATTCCAAAATCCAGTGGTCCGCGAAAGAAGTCGGGAAAAATCGTGAGAATTTCGACAAGCATCGGGAACCAGTGGTTCGTGATTGGTGGTTGGTGATCAGTTAAACACTGCCATGACCTATCAGGCCACCGCCCTTAACTAATCACCAACCACTAATCGCGGTCCACTTTTCTCTCGTTCACGTCCAGCAAACCTTCCGGCAACCGCATCCGGATCTCTTTGTGTTCGAGGTCCAGCTTTTCCAAGAACTCTTGTGCGAACGGAATCTCGTAGGGAAGCTTCGTCCCGCTTTTTACAACCAGCAGGGGAGCTTCTCCGGCTCCAAAACTTACATCTTCAACCGGACCTACTTTGCGGTCGCGATCGAAAACGACGCACCCGACCAGATCACTGAGATACGTCCAGCCAGGCTCTAGTTCGGCGCGCTCGCCACTCGGCAGCTGCAGTTCAGCTCCGATCAGCAACTCGGCGTCAGAAATCGTTTCGACACCCGCAAACTTCAGGACCAGCATTCCCTTATGGGGCCACAGGTCTTCGATCTGAACTTCGCGACGCTCACCGGTTTTCCCAAGTGCCGACAGCCGCATGCTCTCGCGGAAGCGATCCGGAATATCCGTGTGCAACTCGACTGCGACTTCGCCGCGGCGGCCTTGGGTTTTAACCACCCGCGCCAGGGTAATGAAATCGCCACTCGGTCCCGGTGCCGCTATTCGATGATCTCCAGCGCGTAGCGCTTATCCTGCTTGGATCCTACCGCGCTCAACACACCGCGCAACGCGCGGGCAACGCGGCCGGAACGTCCGATGACCTTGCCCAGATCCGCTTCGGCCACTTCGAGTTCGATGACGGATTCGTCGCCATCTTCGTACTCGTCGATGAAAACTTCTGTGGGAGCGTCAACCAGGGCTTTGGCAATGTGCTCAATCAGCGCTCGCGCATTGGCGGGTTGCTCGGTCATGACGGTCTCCAGGTGTATTGCCGGGCCTGCGCCCGGTCATTCGAGTTCGGTCGGTTCGGGATTGGTCATTCCGGGCTGAAGACCCGGAACCACACGAAGGCTAAGCTACCGAGGTCGCAGCCGGAACCGGCGCTGCGAGCAATTTTCCGACGCGCTCGGAAAGCTGAGCGCCCTTAGAAACCCAATAGGTAATGCGTTCCCGCTTGAGATCAAACGTGGCCGGATTGGTGCGGGGATTGTACGTTCCCACGACTTCCACCGGACGTCCATTGCGAGCCCGTTCCTTCTCGATCACCACGACGCGATAATACGGCTGCTTCGGTTTACCAATACGCGACAAGCGAATCATTAACACAGACTTCGATCCTTATGTCCGGAAGTGTCCGGAGAGGTGCAGACAAACCATTATTATGCCGGAGGTTAGGGGGATTTGCAATGGGGCTTGCCCGCTTTGCACCGGGCTCAACTCCGGCCATTTCTCTTTGTGAGCTAAATCCTTGTTCTAATTTTCGCCTGATGGATATACTGCCCGCCATGCATCGCACTTGGACGACAACGATCCTGGCACTTATCTTGGCGATTTCGGGCGTGAGCCACGCAAAAGACGCCGCCGCAAGAATCCGCAAGGCCGTAGAAAAAAGCACTCTTAACCAGCCCGGGACTAAACCCTTCCACATGAAGGCGGTGGTCGCTCCAACGAAAGCCTCCGAGCGAGCGTCGAACCGCACCGCCACGGTCGAAATCTGGTGGGCCGCGCCAGATCGATGGCGGCGCGAGCTTCATTCGCCGGAGTTCCAGCAGATTGAAATCGTGGATGGCGCGAGGGAATGGCAGAAGAATGAAGGAGACTATTTTCCGGAATGGTTGCGGGAGGTCGCAGTTGCACTCATCGATCCCGTGCCATCGCTGGACACGGTGCTGGCGCAGGTGGACAGCGGCGAAGAGAAAAAACTGATGGGCATGAGCCACTTCAGCTGGATGATGATGAGTTCCAACGGAAGCGTGGAGAAGGCGATGGGCGGCGCGCTCGCCATCGACGACAAGACAGGACTGCTGCTTTATGGCGGCGGTTTCGGCTGGGGTGGCGAATTCAAGGAACCCAAGAATTTCCACGGCCGCATGGTTGCGCAAACGGTTCGCTCCGGTTCGTCTCCTGAAGTGACAGCCCAAGTCACAGTCCTCGACGATCTCAAGGACCCTGCGCCCGACCTCTTCGACGCTGCGAAAGCTGAAAATGATGTGCAGTTGCTGAAGACGCTGACAGTCGACGAACCCACACTGCGAAAAAACCTGTTACCCGCCGGCGCGCCGGCGTGGCCTCCGCTTCCCGATGGTCCGCGGGAAGGAGTGCTGACAACCGCCGTCACCGTTGATCGCGCGGGAAAAGTACGAGAAATAGACACGATCGTTTCCGACAACCCGGCCATTGCTGACGCAGCCAGAGAATTCATCCGCTCCATGCATTTCCAGCCATACGTGGACAACGGTGTCCCCGTGCAAGTGGTGTCGCGGATCACCCTGCCGTTCAAGGTGGATCGTCCGGCCGGCGTCGAAGTTCTTGAGAGTGCGCGTTTTTACTTTGACGGTGGCCGAAAACTTTCCTTTCCCGCGGCTGGGACCGGGCCTCCGTATGTCTTGGAAGCATCGTTCCAGGCAAGGACCAAGGGAGGAACATTAGAAACCGGCAAGTATGTGGACAGTTGGAAGAGCGAGACGGAATGGCGCCGCGAAGCGACGATCGGCAGCAGTCGCTGCATACGATCCCGGCATGGCGATGACCGCTACCAACTCGTCGAGGGACCAGATGAGTGGCTCGTGCGGTTGGCGCTGAGAGTGATGGAACCGATTCCGGCGATAGACACGTTTGTTGAGTCCGATTGGAAAATGAAAAGAGACACGATCACCGGCGTAAAAACGATCCGCGTTCTGACCGGTTACGAAAGCCCCGAGGGAAAACTGGACCCTGACCATGCTCGCGGTTACTGGTTTGATGAGTCCGGCAAACTGGTAAGAACGTATTTTCTGGGGATGGAAATGAACCGGTCAAAGTTCGAAGACTACAACGGCATCGCTATTCCGCGCGAGATCGAGGTGCTCAGCAAAGGTGATCTGGGAATGCTGATTGAAGTTCAAAAAATCGTTCCCGCAGCAGAACTGCCGGATTCGGAGTTTATTGTGTCTGGACACAAGTGGAATCGAGCTTTCACCGACGAAGTGCGCTAACAGCATCTGCTTGTAGAACTCGAACGAGGTCCGTGGCCTAGGCGCTCGTTTCGAGGAGTGCCAGAATGTCGAGCGGTTCAGGCCGCTCCATGTAATTTTCATTTGGCGCTGCGAAGAGGATGTTGCCATTGGAAGTGATCACGTAGGTTGCCGGAATCGGCAATTCCCAACTGTTATCGCCATTCACAAAGGGAAGATTCACGAAAGTGCTCCGATACATGGCCTGCTGTTCGTCCGGGACGCGGTAGGCGAGTCCAAACAGGTGGGCGACCGCGTTGTGTGTGTCTACCAGGATCGGAAAGCGGAGTTTGTGCTGGTCGTGCATGAAGAAAGCTTGCTTCTCGGTTTGCGGAGAGATCGCGACTAACGAACCTCCGGCCGCCTGAATTTGCTCGGCGATGGCGCTCATCGACTCCATTTGACCAACACAAAATGGACACCAGCGTCCGCGGATGAATGAGATCACAAGGCGTCCTCGCGAGAGTAAATCCGAGTATAAAACTCGCTTACCGTTGTGATCGGAAAGTTCAAACGCTGGCGTTTTCGCGCCGACGCCGAGCGCTTTAGCAGCGAATCCCTGAGCCTTCAGAGCGGAGACAGTACGTTCATGGACAGCTTGGACGTCGGCCGGGACATACTTGGCGATCAGCTCTTTGCGCTCGGCATACTGCTCGCGCAACGGGCGAAGGTCTGATCCCGGATTGGCTTCCTGGAGAGAGCGCCACTTCATAGAAATCAGTGGATAGTGGTTGGTGGACAGTGGTTAGCAACCACAAGGCGAATTGGCTTTACCAGCTACTAACCACTGCCTCCCTACATTCCCGGCATTTTCATTCCCGCGAGTCTCCGCGCGAAGCTGGGTTTGCCCATTTGCTTAAACATCTTTTTCATCTGCGCGTACTGGCGGAGCAGGTTGTTGACTTCCTGCACAGTGGTGCCGGAGCCGCGAGCGATGCGTTTGCGGCGGCTGCCGTTGATCACTTCGTGGTGATCGCGTTCGTGGCTCGTCATCGAATTGATGATGGCTTCGACGCGGTTGATTTGCTTTTCGTCGACATTGTCGGCGGCCTTTTGCATGCCGGAGAAAGCCCCAATCGAGGGCAGCATCCCAATAATGCTTTTCAGGGAGCCCATTTTCTTCACTTGCCGCAGCTGGTCGCGGAAATCTTCGAGCGAGAAGCCGTCGCCGGTGAGAGCTTTGGTCGCGAGATCCTGAGCCTTCTTCTTGTCGATCTGCGATTCCGCCTTTTCGATCAGGGACAGGATGTCGCCCATGCCGAGGATCCGCGAAACGATGCGATCGGGATGGAAGGGCTCCAGCGCGTCGTATTTTTCGCCGACGCCGATGAACTTAATGGGCTGTCCTGTAACCTGCCGGATGGAAAGAGCGGCGCCACCGCGGGCGTCACCATCCATTTTGCTGAGCACGATGCCGGTCAGGGTGAGCTTCTTATGGAATTCGTCGGCGGAGTTGACTGCGTCCTGTCCAGTCATCGCGTCGGCGACGAACAGAATTTCCTGCGGATTGAGCATCCGCTTGAGCGACTGCATCTCGTCCATAAGCTGGTCGTCGATGTGCAGACGGCCGGCGGTATCGACGATGAGCACGTCGCATCCGGAGATGATCGCTTCCTTACGCGCTTCTTTTGCGAGCCGTTCGACGGTCGCCGTGTTCGCTTCGCCGACCTGGCCTTCGTAAATATTCGCTTTGATTGCTGCCGCGACGACTTTCAACTGCTCGCGCGCCGCCGGACGATACACGTCGACAGAAACGAGCAGGGGACGATGTCCACCATTCTTGAGCCAGTTGGCAAGCTTACCGGACGTGGTCGTCTTACCGGAGCCTTGCAGGCCTGCCATCAGAATGACGGTCGGAGGCTGCGAGGCGAACTTTACCTTAGCCGTATCTTTGCCGAGCGTTTCGACCAGTTCGTCGCGCAGGATCTTGATTACCTGCTCGCCGGGCGAAAGCGCCGTCATCACTTGCTGTCCGACAGCCTTCGCGCGGATGCGGTCGATGAGATCTTTGACAACCTTGAAGTTGACGTCGGCCTCAAGCAGCGCCAGACGGATCTGCTTCAGCGCCTCATCGATATTTTCTTCGGTGAGGACAGCTTGTCCGCGCAGGGTTTTGAAGGCGCGTTGGAGTTTTTCCTGGAGATTCTCGAACATAGGCGTAAACTTCTATTCTACCAGCGTCAATAGACGGTCCAGGAGACCTCTTCTCCTCTACAATCCGCCCGTTGCCATCGCCTACATTCTGTGTCATTCACAAGGGGATACATGGATGTCGATTCACCAGCGCAGGGTCAGGTCCTTTATCAGCCGATAGCGCCTCGCTGGCATACGCTGGTCGTCGTTCTGGCGATGCTCACACTTTGTCTATTGGGCACCCGACCGCCACGATACACCCACATTGGACCGTTCCGCGGGCACATTCCCGGATATCTGGTAGGGATGTTGGTCGAGTGGTTCTTGTTGGCCTTCGTTTGGTATGGACTACGCCTTCGAGGAGTCAAGCTTCGGGACCTGGTTGGCGGAAAGGCGACCTTCAGGGGCACCTTGAACGATTTCGGCATTGCCGTCGTATTTCTGATAGGAGCGGGTATCGTTCTTCGCTCTCTCTTTTCCATGATCGCGATACCGAACCCAGGTCTGCGCTTAATCCTTCCAAGAGGGCGCACGGAGATATTGGTCTTTCTTGTCCTGGCGCTGACTGCCGGTATTTGCGAGGAGATCATCTGTAGGGGCTATTTGCAGAGGCAATTCACCGCCTTGACGAAAAATGCACTCGGTGGAGCGTTGATTCAGGCGGTGATCTTTGGTGTCGCGCACTCTTACCAAGGCACCAAAGCCATGTTAGCGATTACCGTCTATGGATACTTGTTGGGTTTGCTTGCCCATTGGCGACGTAGCCTGCGGCCAGGCATGATGGCTCACACTCTGCAAGATTCGTTGGTGGGCTTATTGGCTGGCTACGTCTTGAAGTAGACCATTAGAGCCTTGCGGGGAGGTCCCGCAGGTTCGCCTCTAACCGACCTTCGGCCTGACGATCTCAAATCGCTGGGTGGTCCTTGTGTACTGGATGCCGCCCATTCGTCCGATCAAGTCGAGCGAGTTGCGATCCAGGCGGCCTTCTTTCACGTAATTCTCGTCGACGTGAATCGAGACGATCTCTCCGATTACCAGGCTGCCGCCGTCGGAGCCGGGATTGAAGTCGAGAATCTGGTACAGCTTGCATTCGAAACTGACCGGAGAATCCGCGACTCGGATAGGACGCACGAGTTTTGACGGTGCTGCCGCAAGCTTTGCGATTTCGAATTCATCGATGGTCGGGTCGTAGTCCCCGCTGGTGAGATTCATCGCCTCGGCAAGTTCGAACGTAACAATGTTGACTACGAATTCCTTGGTCTCGCGAATATTGCGCAGCGTGTCCTTCGGCACACCCGAATTTGATGACGACGCCTTCGGCGCGCGCATCGAAGGCGCGAAGGCAAGCAGCGGTGGGTCGGCACACGCCACATTGAAAAAAGAGAAGGGTGCCAGGTTGGGTTGGCCAGCGGCGCTCAGGGAAGAAACCCACGCGATCGGTCTGGGTCCCACGGCGCTAAGCAGAATGTTGTAGAGTTCGCGGTCTCCGAGCTGGGCGGGAGTGGCGTCCATGTCACGAGTATAGCTTCTGCATTTATGACTTCGCGGTGGAGGTGAATACTTCCTTGGCGGCGATGACCGTGTTGGAGTGGATAGTCACCGTGTCTTCTACTTTGCGGGCGTATCCACCGGCGAACGTCACCATCACAGGAATCTTGCGGGCCTTGGCGACGCGGAAGACGAGTTCGTCGCGTTTCTTCAATCCTTCCATGGTCAGGTTCAGGCCACCGAGTTGGTCCTCGCGATAGGGATCGGCTCCGGCGATGTAGCAGAGTAGGTCAGGCTCGAACTGGCGCAGTCCCGAGCTGAGCGCGTTGTCGAGCCAGCCCAGGTATTCATTGTCGCCAGTGCCGTTAGGCAAATCGACATCGATCGACGATGGCGGCTTCACCGGTGGATAGTTATTTTCCTGGTGAAGCGAGATGGTGAAGACGTCTCCGGCATGGGCATTTCGAACTTTGGCAGGACGCGCAGGATTGCTGGTCGATGGAAATGTGGATGGCAGCGGATCGCTGGGGATGCGGACTCCGGCGAATATGGCAGCAGTTCCGTTGCCCTGATGCACGTCGCAATCGACGGTCATCGCAGTTCGAATCTTGTCGTCACGCTGCATGCGGCGAATGGCAATCGCCACGTCGTGGATCACGCAAAAACCTTCTCCGTGGTCGGGGAAAGCGTGATGAAATCCGCCGCCAATGCTGATGGCGATGCCGTCCTTGAGCGCGTGCTGCGCGGCCAGGATCGATCCTCCCGCGGCCAGCCAGAAGGCTTGGACCAACTCCATGGTGTAGGGAATTTCCAGCTGCAACTCTTCGCTGGCGGTTAGAGTGCCGGTCTTTAGCCTCTCGACATATTGAGGCTTGTGCACCAGCAAGACATCCTGATCGCTGGCTGGCTGGGGAGCGAGGAAGTCTTCGGGCTGCGCGACGTTGCGTTCGAGAAGATGGTCGTGTACGCGCCGATACTTTTCGGCGGGAAAGACATGCGTGCCGATCGGAAGATAGTAGTCGTCGCTGTAGATGAGCTTGAAGGGAAGCATGGCAAAATCAGCACCCAGCATTCAGCACCTGGCAAACAACGCGCTGATAACCAGGAACTCATCATGATACTCGCGTGCTCGTATTTCTATCCCCAGCCAGCGGGCTTTTGGAGTCCGGCGAGTCGCCGGGGTTACGTTCTGGCCTGTTAAACTGAGCCGGTTGCCTCCGAAAAAAACATCAGCGGTGAAATCTCCGGCAGCGCCTGACGAAGCGAGCGAGAGCCAGCCATCGAAAACAGGGCTGCGTCCCGCAAGCGGTAAGGGCCGCATTTTCCTGATCGACACGATGTCGTTCATTTTCCGGGCGTACCACGCGATGTCGCGACAGCGGCCGATGACGACCAGGACGGGCGTCCCGACTGCCGCCACCTATGTCTTCGTCAACATGCTGCGGAAGCTGCGCGACGATTTTTCCCCGGAATATTTAGCGGCTGTGTTTGACATTGGTGCGCCAACGATCCGCCATCAGCAGGCGGAAGCGATCACCACGATCCGCAAATTCGACATCAAAACGCAGACGTTTAAAGAAGCGGAGTACGGCGGCTACAAAGCCAACCGGAAAGAAATGCCTCTTGACCTGGTGCAGCAGGTTCCGTACATACGGCGAGCGCTTGAGGGATACCGAATTCCGATTCTGCAACTCGAAGGATACGAAGCTGACGATGTGATCGGAACGCTCGCGCGCAAGGCCGCGGCGGAATCGTATGAAGTCTTTGTCGTATCGAGCGACAAGGACATGCTCCAGCTCGTGAACGATCACGTGTGCGTACTCAATCCACCGAAAGACAATCTGATTTGCGATGCGGCCAAGGTCGAGGAGATTCTCGGAGTGCCGCCCTCCCGGGTTGTGGACGTGATGGCATTGCGCGGCGACTCCGTTGACAACATTCCGGGAGCCCCCGGAATTGGAGACAAGGGATCAGTCGAGATCATCCGGCGCTTTGGCACTGTGGAACAGGCACTGGAACGTGCTGCTGAAGTAGAGAAGAAGTCGTATCGCGAGTCGCTCCAGAACAATCGCGACAATATTCTGACCAGCAAGCAACTCGTAACTATCGACACCGACGTGGCGGTTTCCCTGGATGTACCGTCGATGAAGATCGGCGATCCCGATGTCGAAGCACTACGCGCTTTGTTTGCAGAACTGGAATTTTCCTCATTACTGAAAGAAGTGCTCCCAGTCGCCGAGGCGAGCGAAGGCAACTATCGTGAAATCGGAACGATCGCCGAACTCGACCAATATCTTGGCGGCCTGGCGGACGACACGCCTCTCGCAATTGCAATTCCCACCGGGCACACGGATGAAGCGGAAGAAGAAGAGGAAGCCGAGCCCGAACCAGCGCAAGCCGAGTTTTTACTGTTACAGCCAGTCGACGAACCTCAGGTGGTTGCGCCCTTGGAGCGAATCGCATTCTCGATTGCCGCGGGATCGGGCGCAGTCGTCGCCCTGTCGGACAAGGGGCTGGCGGATCGAGTCAAGAATCTCCTCGAGGGCGAGGCCACGCCTAAGGCGATTCACGATCTCAAATCATCGCTGCACCATTTCTCCGCACAGGGAGTTGCGCTGGCCGGGGTGAAGCACGATCCGATGCTGTATTCCTATCTATTGAATCCGACGTACTCGTCGCACGCGCTGGCGGAGGCGGCGTTGCGAAGATTCAATTTGAAGATGAGCGGCAACCTTGCAGAAGCCGCTGACATGACAGGGCGGCTTGCCGTTGCGTTACGCCAGGAGGTCGAAACCGAAGGCCTGCTGTCGGTTTACGACGACATCGATGTGCCGCTCGTTCCGGTTCTCGAACGCATGGAAGACGCAGGCGTCAAGATCGATACAGCGGCGCTGTCGCGCATGTCGACGAAGCTGGAACGCGAGATCGACGCCAAGGCGCAGGACATCTATCAGCGATGCGGCAAGGAGTTCAACATCAACTCGCCGAAGCAACTGGGCGACGTGTTATTCAATAAGCTTGGCCTTCCGATGCCAGTGAAATACGGCAAAGGCAAAAAGATTTCTACCGCAGTGGATGTGCTGGAAGGGTTGGCGGAAGAACACGAAGTTCCGCGGCTGGTGCTGGATTACCGACAACTGACCAAGCTGAAATCCACGTATGTGGACACGCTGCCCGCACTGATCCGCAACAGTAGCGGACGCCTGCACACGACCTTCGGACAAACCGGCACTGCGACGGGGCGGCTGTCGTCGACCAATCCTAACCTGCAGAACATCCCGATCCGGACGGAGTTGGGCCGTGAGATTCGCGCCGCATTCACGGCGGAGACGGGGAACGTCCTGCTGGCCGCCGACTACTCGCAAATTGAACTGCGGCTGCTCGCGCATTTCTCAAAGGACAAATTGCTGGTCGAAGCGTTCCGGCGCGGAGACGACATCCACACGTTGACGGCGTCGCAGGTTTTCGGAGTGCCCCCGCTAATGGTCACATCTGAGCACCGGCGAGCGGCGAAAGTCGTAAATTTCGGAATCGTCTACGGGCTCTCACCTTTCGGACTATCGCAGCAGTTGGGGATCGAGCCGAGCGAGGCGAAGAAATTTATCGAAGCGTACTTTGAGAAATATTCCGGCGTGCGCGCTTTTATCGATGCGACGCTTGAGCAGGCGCGGCGAGATGGGAAAGTAAAAACTCTATTTGGCCGCGTTCGTCCGATTCCCGATATCAATAGCAAGAATCCCAATCAGCGGGGCTTTGCCGAGCGGACGGCAGTCAACACTCCTCTGCAGGGAACCGCGGCAGATTTGATTAAGATCGCGATGATTCGCATCGACGAAGACATTCGAGAGCGCGGACTCAAGTCGCGCATGACATTGCAGGTCCACGACGAACTTGTGTTTGAAGTTCCGGAGAACGAGGTGGATGACTTGAAGCGGTTAGTGCGCGAGCAGATGGAAAACGCGCACAAACTCGAAGTGCCGCTCGAAGTCGAAATTGGCGTGGGATCGAATTGGCGCGATATGGAATAGGCTGAGGTTGGGCTGAGTCCCAGTCGGGACGCCGTGTTTTTCCAGCGCAATTTCCTCTGCGCTTTCCGCTATAATCCGTTCACTCTCGAAACATCGCATTATTGAAATCAGCCGGTAATTGACTCGCATCTCGTAGAGGCGGTCGTATGGCAGCTCCCTCGATAGTTCCCGCATTCGACTCGGCGTCACGCCGGAGTCTCCCCCGCTACCCAATCGATGTGTTGCTGGACGTGATCGCGCTGCAGTCGGGGATCCCTAACAATATGCCGGGGCGTTGTTGCGATCTGAACGAGTCGGGACTGGGAGCAGTGGTCGCTGGAGAATTGGTGGCGGGGCAGTCGGTCGCAATCGAGCTGCGGCTTCCGAATGTAGGTTTGCCAGTGCGAGCCCGTGCGCAGGTTCGATACCAGGATCGGCTTCGTTGCGGTCTGCAGTTTGTTGGATTGTCGGTCGAACAACGTGAGAAGATCCGGTACTGGTCATCACAAAGTGCTGCGCGGCCCCTCACCGCGGCGATTGCCAATGTAGCGATTCCAGAAAGTGACCGGCCCGCGGTCGCACCACCGACCGAAAAGCGTGTCCGCACATTCCGAGTGCGTCGTCGCCGCTTCCTGGTGCTGGTTGCGTTCATGATCGGGCTGGCCGTGTTCGGATGGTGGCAGTGGCAGAAGGCGTGGACCGAATTGGAAGTCGACGCCTCGACCGCTCCCGCGCAACCGGGGCTGCCTTTACGAGTGTATTCAGAAGTGATGGACCGCCAGATCCTTTATAAGGTCGATCCGGTGTATCCGGATGCCGCGCGGCAATCGGGCTTACAAGGGCTGGTCGTGTTGGATGCAGTGATTGGGCGCGATGGAAAAGTAAAGCAGTTGCGACAAGTGGCGGGGCCGGCACTACTCGCGCAATCCGCTTTGGATGCCGTTCAATCGTGGAGATATGTGCCGTATCGCGACGGCGGACAACCCACCGAAGTCGAAACCACTATCAGCGTCGATTTCCGGCTGCACTGATCTCGCCAAGAACTCAATCAAACTTTTCGGCTTCCTCAAAAGACGTGGCGCGCTGATCTTTCGCTGACACGATCGGTGGCCCATCGAGTTGCCAATCAATTTTCAACTGCGCATCATTCCAGGCGACAGTGCGTTCCTGTTCAGGGGCGTAAAACGCAGTGGCTTTATATAGGACATTCGCGTTGTCCGATAAGACCCGGAAGCCGTGCGCACATCCAGCGGGGATCCACAGCATGTGCTTGTTCTCTGCGGAGAGCACAAACGTCTGCCATTTCCCGAAAGTGGGGGAACTGCGACGAAGATCAAGCGCTACGTCGAGGATCGCGCCGGTGACGGCCCGTATCAGTTTTCCCTGGGGCCGTTCGACCTGATAATGCAGTCCCCGAACGACGTTCCTGGTGGAGTAAGAATGATTGTCCTGTACGAAATGTTCGGGGATGCCGAGTTCGGCAAAGATGCGCTCGTTATAGCTTTCCAGGAAGAACCCGCGAACGTCTGTGAATACAGTGGGTTCAAGCAGCAATACGCCGGCGAGAGTTGTTTCCGATTTCTTCATTGATTCGTGGCGGTCACTGTTAGAAAACCCTCTCTCTTAACATTTGCAGCAGGTAAGCGCCATATCCGTTGTTACGCATCGGCGTGGCTTGCGCTTCGACTTGCTCTTTCGTGATGTACCCGTAGCGATACGCGATTTCCTCGGGACAGGCAACCATCAGGCCCTGACGTTTTTCCAGAGTCTGAATAAAAAGAGAAGCTTCCATCAGGGCTTCGTGGGTCCCGGTGTCCAGCCAGGCCATGCCTCGACCCATCACGCAGACGTTGAGTTGTCCGCGCTTTAGATATTCACGGTTCACATCGGTGATTTCGAGTTCGCCGCGTGCTGAAGGTTTCAGATTCGCCGCGATGTTTACGACCTGGTTGTCGTAAAAGTAGAGCCCGGTGACGGCGTAGCGTGATTTCGGCGCTTTCGGCTTTTCTTCCACACTGAGAGCTTTGCCGTTCTGATCGAATTCGACCACGCCATAACGTTCCGGGTCGTGCACTGGATACGCGAACACGCGGGCACCCTTGCTATCGCTGGTAGCCGAGCGCAGCTCCTTCACGAGATCGTGTCCGTAAAAGATGTTGTCACCGAGGACGAGGGCGCATTCGCTGGATCCGATAAATTCGCGTCCAATGAGAAATGCCTGCGCGATTCCTTCCGGCCTGGGCTGCGATGCGTATTGCAGACGGATTCCGTAACGCGAGCCGTCACCGAGCAGGTGCTCGAAGCGCGGGATGTCCTCGGGCGTTGAGATGACCAGGACGTCGCGAATGCCCGCCAGCATCAACGTCGAAAGCGGGTAATACACCATCGGCTTGTCATAGACCGGCAGGAGGCTTTTCGCGACTGCATGGGTCACGGGATAGAGACGGGTCCCCGAACCTCCCGCGAGAATGATGCCTTTGTGATTTGGCTGAGATGAGTTGGTCATGTGTTCAGCGCGCGTTCTTCAACGTTCAGTGGCGTAGTGCTTCGCCATCCATTGCCGGTAGCTGCCGCTGGTTACGTCCTGTACCCAATCTTCGTGATCAAGATACCAGCGCACGGTTTTGGCGATCCCACTCTCAAAAGTTTCCAACGGTCGCCAATTCAATTCACGTTGGATTTTACGCGTGTCCATGGCGTAGCGACGATCGTGGCCGGGGCGATCTTTGACGAAAGCCACGAGCCTGCTGTGCGGGACAACGGGGTCGTTGGGCCGCAGCTCATCAAGCAAGCGGCACAGTGTCTCTACGATGTAGAGATTCTTTTGTTCATTCCCGCCGCCGACGCAGTAAGTCTCTCCGGCGCGCCCGCTCGCGAGAACTTTGCGAATCGCCCGGCAGTGATCCTCTACGTGCAGCCAGTCGCGCACATTCTGCCCGTCGCCGTACACGGGCAAAGGCATTCCCTGGCGGGCAGTCTGGATCATGAGGGGAATCAGCTTTTCGGGAAACTGGTACGGACCATAGTTGTTGGAGCAATTGGTGGTCAGAACCGGCAATCTGTAAGTGTGGTGATAGGCGCGCACCAGATGGTCAGAAGCCGCTTTGGATGCGGAATACGGACTGTTGGGCGCGTAGAGCGTGGTCTCACAGAATGCCGGATCGTCAGGGCCAAGCGATCCGTAGACTTCGTCAGTCGAAACGTGCAGGAAACGAAATGTCTGACGCTCGCTTTCGCTCAAAGAAGAATAGTAATCGCGCGCTTCTTCGAGCAGGCTGAAGGTTCCGTTGACGTTAGTGCGGATGAAATCGTCGGGACCATGAATCGAGCGGTCGACATGAGTCTCGGCCGCGAAGTGGACAATCGCACGCGGGCGCTGCCCTTGCAGCAAGCTACGAACCAGGTCGCGATCGACAACATCGCCCTGCTGAAAACTGTAGTGCGGGTGACTCTCTACCGATTGCAGGTTGTGGAGATTGCCGGCGTAGGTGAGCTTGTCGAGAATGAGGACACGAGACGATTCCTCGGCGATCCACTGCAAAACGAAATTCGAACCAATGAATCCGGCGCCGCCGGTGACGAGAATCAAATCTTCCATGCTGGACAGCCGCCCCGCAAGAGCGGCAGCATCCATCGATTCTAATCAAAGCCGGGGACAAAGTCGTGCCGGCGCGCAAAAGCGTGGTGCACAGGTCAGGCCGCGGAAGAACCGTCCCGGACTCCTATTGCGATCACCTCCGGCGGAAGGGTTCGATCCAGAACCTGGTAGTACGTTGTTTCAATAGCGCGCGTGATGCTCGGCCACAGATAGCGCTGCTGGATTTGCTGTCTGCCTTTTGCGGACATCTCCCTGCGCAAATCAGGATTACGGATCAGCAGGTCCAAGACTCGCGTGAGGTCGGCGCGATCTCCGCGTTTGAAGGTGAAGCCGGCGCCGCTGACGACTTCCTCGTTTTCGGGAATATCGCTGGTGAGAACGCACACGCCGGCAGCCATGGCATCGAGCAGGGCCAGCGACAAGCCCTCCAGATCGGACGGCAGCACGAACACGGCGGCGTTTGACAAGAGTTCATCCAAGTCTTCGCCCGAAACCCAGGGTAGCAAGCGAATTTGTGCAGATTGATGACTTCGTAATTGCTCGACATATTCGTCGGAATGGCTCGATCCGCCCGCCAGAACAAGCTTCATGCCAGTCGCAAGGCCTTCAAAGGCGTCGATCAGCAGATCGCAATTTTTCTCGGGAGAGAACCTGCCGAGAAAGAGGACGTAGTTATCGGAGTTCAGGCCCCATTCTGCGATCCGCTTGGGAGTGCGCCTGGGGCGCGGGCTGGCGCCGTTCGGGACATACACAGTCGAGCGCCCATAGCGTCCCTGATAGTAGCGCTGCAGGGTCTGGGACACGACCATGGTGGCATGGGGAAGAGTGACGGCCGCTGCTTCACCCCAACGCAAAACATGGGATGCGATCCAGCCCCACTTGCGCCGCTGCCAGTCGAGGCCCTGCACGGTCACCACCGTTTTCTTGCCGGTCAGGCGTGGCAGAAAGGAAAACAATGCCGGTCCGAGGCAGTGGTAATGAACGACATCGACGTCTGAAAACATAGCGTGCAGGGTGCTCAGGAACGTGTGCGTCACCGTTTCGAGATGCTTGGTGCGGATGGCCGGCAGCCGCCGCACGCGCATGCCGAGGTGCTCCTTAAGGGGGGGCGTGAAGTAGGTGCGGCAATAGACCGTGATTTCATGGCCTTTACGGGCGAGTTCGGAGCCCACTTCTTCGTAATACGATTCGATGCCGCTGTACTTGGAGACCAGGCCCCGCCCTCCGATGAACGCGACGCGCAGAGGGGCGTGAGCTGGCTGCGGCAGGACTGTAGCGACTGGGAGAGAGACAGGTTGGCGCTTGGCAGCCGCGACGCGCGAATAGATTTCGAGGAGCGCATCAAGGTGGTGGTCCGGGTCGTGCGCAGTGTGCAGGCGCCGTCGGCCTTCGAGTCCCATTTGCGCGGTCAGGCTTGCATGGGTGAACAGAAACTCGATTGCCTCGGCCAGTTGCTCAAGGTCGCCGGGCGGATACAGAAGTCCAGTAACACCCGGCTCCACCATCTCCCGGCGCGAGCCAAGGTCGGAAGCGACGACTGGACGCCCCCAGGCGTACGACTCCAGGATCGATTTCCCCAGCGTTTCATAAGCCCGGGAAGGAAACACGGAGAAGCAGCAGCCAGCGACGAGATGCTCAAGCTTCGCCCCGCCAACCATCCCCGCAAACAAGACTTGATCGAGTTTCAACTCGCGTGCCAAAGACTCTAACCGCGTCCGCTCCGGGCCTTCACCCGCAATCACCAGCGGAATATGAGACAGTCTCGCCATCGCATACAAGAGTTCGTCCAGTCCTTTTTCGGGGGATAGCCGGCCGAAATAAAGGATGTAGCCTTTCTCGGGGACGAGCGCCTCCGGCGGAGGCAGCTCTTGAAAGTGCGGCAGAACTTCGATTTGTCGAGCGGGGAATCCAGCACTGATCAACTTGCTGCGAACGAATTCGGTCGGGGCAAGAAAGAGGTCGACGCAGCGTTGGTAAGTCTTCAACCATTTATGCAAGTACGCTTCGGCAGCCAATACGACGGAACTGGCCTGCGGTCCGGCATAGCAGTGTTCCGTGACTGCATGAAAGTAGTTTCCGCCCAGGCAAAGTTCACAGGATCTTCCCTGAGCCACGAAATTGTAGTTGGGACAAAGAACCTTGAAGTCGTTGAGATGATAGAGAACGGGGATCTGTTGCCGTTTCAGTTCCCACAAGATCGACGGTGACAAATGGTGGTAGATACCGCGAACGTGAGCCAGGGCAGGTGCGTAGTCCATAAGGCAAGCGCGCATGAGACGTCGCGCGGACGGGGAATAGAGTGCGTGCGCTGCCATGCGCACTCTCTTCAGGGCGCTGGCTTGTGCGTCTTTGAAGTTCAAGTAGGGAATCAGGTAGCTGCGACCGGTGAATGCCGAGGGGTGGCCGTGGTCCATGCTGAACAAGGCCGTTTCATTGCCGCGCGTTTCCATGCGGCGCATCAGTTCGAAGAGATAGGCTTCAGTGCCGCTAAGCGGAAAGTTGTACTTGTTGCAGTACAGAACTCGCATATGGGGACTCCGGTTGGGCAATGCGCTGCAGAAACTGATCCGCAAACTGGCAGAGGTTGCGCTGACGGTCGTAGTTGACGCGAATATGTTCGGCGGCCGCGCGTGCGACTTCGGATAGAGAAGCTTTGTTTTCAAGAATCCTTTGCACATTGCTGACAAAGTCGAACAGCGAGTCGGGTTGGTACAGGAAGCCGGTTTGCCCGGTTTGCACCAACTCGGGAATGCCAGTGATGGAAGGTGCGATCACCAATTTTCCGTGGGCCATTGCTTCCATCAGGACCACCGGCAGTCCTTCGCTCGAGCTGGTGAGTGCGACCAGATCGGCATAGCGGTAATACCCCGACAGATCCGCGCGAGCAACATGGCCGGGCAGTAAGACCTGGTTGCGTAATCGCAGGTCGTCGATCAGGCGCTCCAATGCGGGCCGTTCTGGGCCTTCGCCAACGATCCAGCAAAGAAAATCCAGGCCCTGGTCGCGCAGGGCGGCACAAGCCTGAATAAGGAACGGATAGTTCTTTACGGCATGGAGGCGTCCAACTGACAGGAGGCAGAACCGGTGCGGTTCGGGTTTGGGGATCGAGCAGTTTTCAACTGGAGGGAAATCGACTCCCAGTCGCTGGACAATCACCTTCGAGACCGGAGTGGACGGGAAGTTCCGCAAGATATTGTCGCGATTGAAGTCTGAGATCGTGATACAGAAGCGGCATTCATGCAGTTTCTCGGCGAGCAGATCCGCGCGCAGGAGGAGATCGGATCCGTGCAAGGTGAAACTGAAGTCGATGCCCATTAGTCGGGCTGCGACCAATGCAATCCAGGATGCGAAATAACCGTGATGAGCGTGAATGTGCTCCACATGCAGTGGTGCCAACTCATCGGCTAATGCGGCTCCCATCAATGTATGGCCGAGAGACCGTATGCGGCGGGCAGGGGAGGCTGGAAGCTCGCGCAACACGGGTTTCAGCAAGAGCGAACAAGCTTGCGGTTGCGATCCAAGACGGCGGACTGCCGTCACGAGTTGGGAGTCAGAGAGCGGCTGCAAGAATTTCGTCTCAGTCCACAACTCCCGCTCGCGTTCCGTTAGATCGCTCGGGCACACTCGCTTTCCGCTACAGCAAATGACGCGCACGCCGCGATTGCGGAGTTCGCTGATTTCGTCCATCACGTAGGGCTCGAGTGACGAAGGGAACTGGTTGGCAATGTAGGCTACAGTGGTCACAGACCCGCCTCCTCGGATGCACACAGCATCCCCGCAACCGTGAACAGAATCCCGATTACAAACTGGTAAGCCATGTCCACGAAGAATGCGTTGAACAAATAGACACAGAGCAAGATGGGCCAGGCCTTGCGCAGAGTTTGGAGCGGTGGGCTTTCATCGGGAGATGCGATCTTTCGGCCGAGGCGGAAGAGATTGAAGAAAAGGATTCCATAGAGAGCCAGGCCCGGAATTCCGAACTCAACGAGTAGAGCCAGGTAGGTGTTGTGCACGTAGAAAGTGCGCAGGTGGTATCCGGGCATACGGCGCGCGAGTTCCGAATACATCCGCCCGGCGGTCCACCCCGCGAATGGGCGTTCCTGGAACATGTCCCACGCGCCGTCGTAGACGGCCATGCGTGCCTCGACTGGACCACGCTCTTGAGTACGCTCACGAAGAGTCCTGGCAAGTGAGTTATCGGTGAGGCTGATCGCGAGGACAACCGCCACTCCTGCGAGCGCGAGCCCCAAACATGCCTTGCGTAGACACGGCACGCCGAGGCGAAATCCAAGGGCGATCGTCGAAATCGCAAAAGAGATCCAAACCGCGCGCGTCATGGTTGCGAGCACTGCGAAAGGAAGGACCAACCACAGAAGCAACACAATCTTCTTGTATTTTTTCGCGAACACTACGGCCAGAATTCCCAGCAGATTGAGCGAGAGGCCATTGGCAACAGCCTGCAGGAAGGGGCCGCGAGCGCGGTCTGCGTGGATGCCGAGGCTCTCATCGAGAATAAAACTGGGGAATATCAGAGACCGGGCATCCACGAGGAAAGCGATGGCAGTGAATATCAAGTAGCCCAGGACAACGATGACGAAGATCTCAGCATGGTGGGCCGGCGAGACTCCGCGAAAAACCAGGATTGCGATATGAAACAGGATCAGTGGGACAAGAAACTTGCTGGCGACCAGGCTCCAGGTCTGGGCATCGAAGGGTTCGCGCAAAGCACGGATCATGGCAAGAATTGAGAGACCGAACATCGGTAACGAAATCCCAGCGACGTAGGGGAGCCGTTCCCGCATCGCAAGTGTTCGTAGCGCGACGAAGAACATCAATACGCCCAGGGCAATCCGGTCGGCATGATAGAGATCGAGATCGGGTGGACGAAACAGAAAAATGGTCAGCGCGGCTGCGTAGAGGGCGCCGGGAAACGCTATGCCGAACTGAAGCGGTCGAAGCAGCAATCCGAGAGTCAACCAGCCCGGAGCGCTTGCGGGGCCTTCCCAATTTGTGGCACGGCTGTTCATCGATATGCGGTCAGGCACCCTCGGGAGAGAACACGACGCGGATGGTGGACATAAGAATGCGCAGATCGAGGCGTAGGTTCCAGTTCTCGATATAGGTCAGATCGAGATGCATATTGAGATCGAACGATGCACTCTGGCGCGCGCTGATCTGCCAGAGTCCAGTCATGCCGGGCTTCATGTCCAGGCGTCGGTAGTGGTGAAGCTGGTAGCGATCGACTTCGTCCACAGGATGCGGCCGCGGGCCGACCAGACTCATCTCGCCGCGTAGCACATTCCAGAGTTGAGGAAGCTCGTCGAGGCTGAAGCGTCGAAGGAAATGTCCGAAGCGAGTAATCCTGGGATCATCGACTATTTTGAAAATCGGACCTTCCCGTTGATTGCGGCCACGGAGAGCGTCTTTCAGGCGGTCCGCTCCAGTCGACATGGAGCGAAACTTGTGACAACGAAACGGACGGCCCTTGGCCCCGGCTCGTTCTGCCGAATAAAGAATCGGTCCTGGCGAATCGAGACGAATCCAGAGCGCGAGCAAACCCATCACGGGGGCAAGCAGGACGAGCCCAAAAAGCGCGCCTGCCACATCAAGGAGGCGTTTGAGAAGCAGGGCAGCGCGGGGCAACGATTCGTGGTGGAGTGCGATGATCGGAATACCTCCAATGCGATCGACGTTCGCTTTGGGCCAGAGGCCGGGAGGTAAATCCGGAACGGCGCGGATATCCAGATAGTTACGAAACGCAACTTCGGCCGCCTGACGCACCAACCTCGGATCGTTGGGAACGGCCAGAATCACTTCGTCAATGAATTGCGATCGGGCGAGCCAGTCGAGATCGGCGATTCGTCCCAATACTTGAGGGGACAGAGGTACGTGATCATCCAGAAAACCGACCACCATGGATGAGTGGAGCGGGTCTTCCTTGAGCGCGCGGGCAATGGTGCGGGCAGCGGGCCCGGCACCGACAATGAGGACATTGCGCGGTGCAGTCTCGCGGAAGTACTCGTTCCATCCTCTCCTTCTCACCTGACGCCACAGCATCAGGCCAGCAAGGCTCGTGCCGAGCGCTGTGAGCGCGGCCAGGGATTGCATTCCGTTCCACTCCGCGATCAAGACCAGGGACATGGCGAAGAATGCGGATCTCATCAAGATCGGTAATTCTTCCGCAGGCGTCGCGCCAACCTTGTTGTAGAGTCCTTCGCTGAATGCAAAGAGAATCAACAGCACGCCGTAAACGGGCATCATGGTGGGGCGGAGACTCCAGACAGGTGAGACGGCCCATGGCAGGAGGCATGTGGCCAGCAGAACCAGCAGGTCCAGTAGCGTTAACTGGAAGAGTATGGTCCGGTCGGTGGCCTGGATTTGCGGCATCAACCACTGCAGCCAGCGTGGTTGGGAGGACTGGCGAAGTCCGGATTTCCCATCGATCGCTCGCAGTGCTTTGTTGTTGGTTGTGACGCGAGTACGCAGGTTGGCCGTCGGATCCGCGAGCGGAGATGCCGGAGTGCCCGGAATCATCCGCGCATAACTCGTATTCCAGTCACTGCTCAGGGTGTCAGGTCGTCCATGCGAAAGATCAGCCATAGAAGTCACAGGTGGCGATACAGGCCCGGCGGTACCGGGAAACTACGTTCTGCTAATACAGTCCCTAACAGTGGGATTCGCGCACGGCGCAGCTGTTCCTGCATTTGTGCGGCTACCAGGCGCCTGGTTTTATTTGCGGTCAATACCATCACCAGGCCGTTACAGGTCTGGCCCAGCCTGGTAGTGAGCCACGAGAATGGGTCCAGGCACACAATGGAATAGTCGAATTCAATGGTGACCGCACGCAGTCGAGTGAGGCTGGGGTCCCAGATCGGGTGCGAGCTTTCATCCAACCATTTGCGGCGGGGCGCGAGCCAGAGGCGGGGAGCAATGAGCCACGATGCATCCAAGCGATTGCCCGCTGGTATCTGCAACTGAGTATGTAAGGGCGCGGATTGCAGCCGGGCGTCGATCAATCCGACCTCGTGAAGTCCGGTGTCGGCGAGGGCTGTAGCCACGTCGAGGCACAGCTGTGCCGTTTCGGCCTGCGATTCGATGGCGGCGAATCCAACGTGGCGGACCAAGGCTGGTTCTTGCCGGAAGAACAATTGCTGGACCAGGTTCTGAATCTGTTCGTCATGAATGGAAGCTACTCGTGGCGCAGAGACGGTTTCCCGGATCGCGGTTGGACTCTGCTCCTCGCGTTCGGCCATCATTTCGGGAGTGAGTCCAAGCGCGGTCATGACAATTCACCGTTCGGTCGAACGAATCGCAATACTGCGGATCCAGTTCCGGACTTTCCAACTTCTGGCAGCCATGCGAGCGTCGGAGCGTCCAAAAAATCACTGGCTTCGATTGGCGTGCGAATGGTGGGATCGAAATACTCCGCGAGAAAGCCTGCACTCAGGCTGGCCGGAACCGCTAGTCCGATTGAGAGCGCGAACCAAAGGAACATGGAGTGCACGGGTAGTGCGGGCGCGACTGGCGGTTCGACCACGGCCACGTTCAGGATTCGCCGCTCGTCGAGCGCGTCGCCGATCCGTGCTTCCTCGAGCTTCCGCTGGTACAAGAGGAAGTTGTCTTCATCCGCTTTGGCGCTGCGGGTGAGGCGTTGCTGGGCAACCGCGTCGGATTGCATCTGTTCCGCGGACTGTCGAAGAGTCGCAATCTGGATCGAGGCTCGCGCTTGCCGGGCACGCACACTTTCTTCCTGCACCTGAGTTTTTTCCAGTTCCATTCGTGCCCATTCGTAGTTCGGATCCTTATCCGTGGTTTCGTCCCGTACCGGAGTCAGCGCTTCACCGGCAATGGACTGGCGGGCTTCTTCAATCTCGTGGTCCACTTCCTGTACCAGGCGGTAAGAAGGCTCATATTTTGTGAGCAGGTCGGTGCGCTTCAGTTGAAGGTCCAGCAAGTGCGTCTTCAATTTTTCGAGGAGCTGGGCATTGTCCGCCCAACGCTTCAAGGTGACCGACCGG
Organism: Acidobacteriota bacterium; assembly: GCA_016196065.1. Taxonomy (NCBI): domain Bacteria; kingdom Pseudomonadati; phylum Acidobacteriota; species Acidobacteriota bacterium. The sequence goes on from JACPYL010000027.1 coordinate 471,061, forward strand.
GACGGAAACGACTTCAGCTGGGCTTGCAACGAAGACGTTCGGCGCTCACTCTCGACGTGCTCCTGATCGAGTTGACGATAGGTTGCTTCCGCTTCACCCAGTTTTTGCAGTGCGATGTCGCGCTCCAGGGCAGGCGCAGCGACATCACGGTCGCGAGCGAAACGCACCAGTTCGGCTTCCGACTGATCGAGCTTGTTTTCGAAAGCCGCGGTTTGCTTTTCGAAGAATTGCACCTCGCCGGAGGGCCGTTGCAATTCCACATGCTTGCGCAGGTAAAAAGTAGACAGCGTCGCGAGCACGTTGGCCGCTTCTTGGGCTTCCCGTCCCTGATAGCGCACCTGGATGAGGTTGGATTTACGGAGTGGCTCGACGGTCAAAGCGTGCGCCAGTTTTCGAACGGCCTGTTCCACAGCCACGGACCGACCGGCGACGACATCTCCCGGAGCGACCAGTCCGGCCTGCACTACGACTTGCCTGAGCAGACTTTCATCGCGCAGGAGTTCAACTTCTGAATTCAGCTCTTCTTCGCTGACGTTGGGACGGTTGAAATCGGGGCTGGCAGGCTGAGAAGAAACGACGGGATCGGAGCGGCCATGACGGAGCAAGACCTTGAAGTGCGCTTCATACCGAGGTGTGAGGGCTGCATAGAGCAGAGTCGCGACGAACATCCCGACGAATGCTGCCATGACAAAACGGGACTGGCGAAACAGGATCGCCGCCAACTCGCGCAAGGTGGGTGACGAATTGTTTCGCGAATTGCCTAACTGCCCTGCTTCCGCCATGGTTATGTCGCCGGGGATCGCCATCCTGTGTGGGGACCTCCGCTTCTCTCTATCGCGATTTGTATGCGACCGCTGCGAATCATTTTTTCAGAATTGCAATGGATTCAAGTACCAGTTCATCGCGCTTGCTGGAACAAATTTCCGAACCTTCGAAATGCGACTCTGGGGAACGAAAATGAAATCCCCGGGCCGAAGATGCCAGTCTTCACGAAGATTGCGGGAATTCAACATCTTCTTCACGTCGATCAGGTGGGCTTCGGCTACATCCAGAGAGACTCGTCGAAACAGGACGACCTGCGAGTGCCGTGCCTGTTGGGTCAATCCGCCCGCAACCGCCAAGGCTTCGTTGACCGTAAGATCTCCGCGTAGTTCGTACTTCCCGGGGCGGGTGACTTCTCCCGAGGCGAGGAAATAGGGCTTTTCAAAATCCTTGAGCGTGACCGTGACTTCCGGATCATGAAGAAAGTGGCTGTAGGCCGCCACCACCAGCTGCTGCAGTTCTGCGATGCTGAGTCCTTCGGCGAACACGGCACGGGCGCCGCGCAGGGCGACGAAGCCATCCGGCTGGACGGTCAAGCTTTGGTTGAATTCCGGTGAGAATGTGAAATTGATGTCGAGAACATCAGACTTGGTAAGCCGGTAAAGCGGATGACGTTCCCCTCCGAGTGCAGGATCTCCCTTGCCATCCGCTTGGCCGACGCTGTTGGTCTCTCCATGTGCAGGAATACCCGCCGCGGGCTGGCCTTCCGCAGACCCCGTTCCAGTGAGGCGTTCCGGGGACGGGCTGGGAAGACGAGGTGCAACAACCGCAGACGGTGCCATCCCTTGCGCAGGAGCGGCCATGGACAGCTGGCAGGTGAGCATGCTGCCAGCCACAAATACCACGCATTGTACGAACGTTGTCATCTCCGACTCGACCGTTGCTCGCACGGCGCAATTCACGTTCTGAACGCATTGAAGGTAGTTGGAAGCCTTCTTGTGGGCAAGACTTGGTAAGTACGGTGTTCTCTGGTATATGGCTCGTTCGTGGGGATCGAATTGTTCCCGGCGTGAGCGCAAGAGCCATTCGGCGGGGCATGTGCGCGTATATTGCGACGTCGAAGCCAAGAAGGGTCTGCCGCAAAACAGGTGCACCCGGGTGGGTGTACGAAAGTAGACAATGACGGCTGGATTCATCACAAAAGTGATGTGACGCAGCCTACATTCAGGGCATCTCCGGATGGGTATGATGGCCCGCGTGAAATCAGCAAGCGCCCGCCAACCGGCCTCGGCAATGCCCCCGAAAGAAACCAGGCAAATCCGGATCGTGGTCGCCGACTCCGGTCTGATTCAGTCGCAATTGCTCGCGCGAGCTCTCCGTGCCCGCCGCAATTTCCACATTGCAACGGTTGCGCTGGAGGTCGCTGCCGTCCAAGAATTCTTGCTCGGAAATGCAGCCGACGTCATTTTGCTGACCGAGAATCGTGGACTCACCTTCGGCTTGCTGCGCTGGTTGCGTATTACCTACCCCGCGGTGGCTCCGGTGCTGCTGGTCGATAGTTATGACCGTGAACTGGTCGTGAACGCGTTTAGGGGTGGAGTCCGCGGTATTTTTCCTTTCACGCAAGCTCCTTTTCGGATGCTGTGCAAATGCATCACGAGTGTTGCCGCCGGACAAATATGGATCAACAGCGAACAAATGCGGTATGTGCTCGCTGCCTTGTCCGAGGTGAATACGTTGCGGGTCGTGAACTCCACAGGCCGGACGCTCCTGACGCCACGCGAGGAGCAAGTGGTTGCCTTGGTAGCTGACGGATTGAGCAATCGTGAGGCGGCGCACGAGTTGGGATTAAGCGAGCACACCGTCAAGAAATACATGCTCAGAATCTTCGACAAGCTGGGAATTTCCACTCGGGTGGAACTCGTTCTCTATGCAGTCTCCAACGGCGAAAATCGCCGAGCGGAATGGATGCCGGGCAGCGCCTGATCCATCAAAACCAGCGCCCCCGCGTTACAATTGGGGCGCCGCAAGGCAGGGAGACTGCTGGTTGCCCGTTTCGAACCCCGCATCGCGCCGATGGACAGTGATTGCTTCCGGACTGCTGATCCTCGCCTTGGCACTGGTGGTCATCTATACCAAGCCGAATGCCTTTCTTAGTCCTATCGCGCTGGTGGTGGTAGCCGCGATCGGGATGGCCGCGCTCCTGCTCCAATTGCGGTTCCGCCAGGATCTTCAGGTGCGATCGCCGCTGTGGCTCAACGTTCTTGGCCTTCTCTGCGCCGTGACGGCGTTGACCGCTGATTTCCTGAAAATGCCGCGACTCACCGTGGAAGTCGTGTCATTTGCAGCGGTCGTCTGTTTCGGAATCAGCGGATCGTTGATCTTTCATGCGCTGCGCCGGCAGCGTAAGTCGGCGCCTTAGTCTTGCCTTCTTTCTAGTGAAACTGGAATTCCACCCGCTACAATGCCGCTATGCGCGTCACCGTGTTTGGTGCGTCCGGGCTGTTGGGGCAAGCTCTGGTGCAGGAACTGCAAGGCGAACAACTCACCGCGCTCTCCTCCGCGGATGTGGACATCCGAGATTCGGCGCTTGTTCGGGAAACTGTGAGATCGTTACGTCCCGAATGGATCATTCTTGCCGCCGCCTACACCGATGTGGATGGCTGCGAATCGAATCGTGACTTGGCGTTTGCGGTGAATTGCGATGGCGCGGTCAACGTGGCACGGGCGGCGCGAGAGGTTGGATCGCGGCTGATTTTTGTCAGCACCGACTATGTCTTCGACGGCACAAACTCGGTGCCGTATGAAACGGGCGACGAGCGCCATCCCACCAATGTTTATGGCGAGAGTAAGGCTCGTGCCGAGGAACAACTTGTCGAACTGCTGCCCGAAGTCTGTATTGCGCGGACGTCCTGGCTGTTCGGTCCCGGAGGCAAGTCGTTTCCTGCAACGATTCTTAAGCTGGCCGCCACGCGTCCGGAAATTTCTGTCGTGAACGATCAGCGCGGAAGCCCGACATTTACTCCGGATCTGGCATCCGCACTAGCGCAGCTTTGCCGTGCATCGGCTCGAGGGATTGTGCATGTCACCAATTCCGGCAACTGCACCTGGTACGACTTTGCTCGGGAGATATTGAGTGTGTCCGGGATGTCGACCGCGATCAAGGCGGTGACGACCGCGGAATTTCCCCGTCCGGCGCGGCGGCCAGCCTACTCGGTTTTATCGGCGGACAGCTTGTACGCTTACGGCATCCAAATGCCGAGCTGGCAGGATGCCGTGCGACGATACCTCGACGCCCGGTAGCGTGCCGTACTGGTGATGCAGCACTCGGTTCGTGGCGCTATTGCGGACTGGGGCTCACCGGCCACGTCCCCGAGTTCAGTCGTCCCTCCGGGATTTTTTCGTCCTTCCGCGGGGGGTGACCCGGCGTTGAAACGCCGGGCTATTGTCAGTTGTACCTCCGGGACTCTCTCCGGTGGCTTTAATATCAGCAACTGCGGACTGCATGGGAGTGGATTCAGTTTCAAACGAGCCACTCCCAGTTGCGCGCGCTGGGCAACGGCTTGTGTGCTGGTTTATTCTTGGCTGTCCTAGAGGATCAAATCGTGAACAAGCGGCTTTTGAGAAGTCTGCTCGTATTGCTCTGCGTTTCTATTTTCCCATTCGCGATCTTCGGCCAGCAGTTCGACCCGGCGCTGTATCAAGACCTTCATTGGCGCATGATCGGGCCGTTCCGTGCCGGACGCACGGTGGCGATCTCCGGAATTCCTAGCCAGCCGAATGTTTTCTACATGGCTCCGAACAATGGCGGCGTGTGGAAGACGACGGACTACGGACGCACGTGGAATCCAATCTTCGATGATCAGCCCACCGGATCGATCGGGTCACTGGCGATCGCGCCATCGAATCCCGACATTATTTACGTCGGCAGCGGCGAAGGATTGCGGCGGCCGGACCTGTCGGTTGGTGACGGTATCTACAAATCTACCGATGCTGGTCGCAGCTGGCAGCATCTCGGCCTGCGCGATGCGCTGCAGATTGGCACGATCATCGTGGATCCCAAAGACCCGAACCGGCTTTTCGTTGCGGCGCTCGGGCACCCATATGGTCCGAATGCAGAGCGTGGCGTTTATCGTTCCCTCGATGGTGGCCAGAATTTTCAAAAAATTCTCACCAAGGATGACGACACGGGCGCGATTGATCTTGTTTTCGATCCCCGGAATTCGCAGGTAGTTTTTGCTGACATGTGGGCGGCGCGGCGTCCGCCCTGGACGACCGGCGGTTCTTATAACGGCCGAGGCAGCGGTCTGTACAAGTCCACGGATGGGGGCAACAACTGGAAGCAAATCGCAAAAGGCTTGCCCAGTGAAACGGATGGATTGGGGCGAATTGGTCTGGCGGTTTCATTGAGCGATCCCGATCGCATGTACGCGATGGTGGATGCGAAGAAGAATGGCGGCGTGTATCGCTCCGATGATGCCGGCGAGAGCTGGCAACTGGTGAATACAGAAGAGCGAGTCTGGGGCCGTGGCGACGATTTCGCGATGGTGCGCGTCGATCCGAAAAACAAAGACACGATCTACGTCGCAAACACTTCGAGCTACAAGTCCACCGATGCGGGCAAGAACTTTACCGCAATCAAGGGAGCGCCCGGCGGAGACGACTATCACACCATCTGGATCAATCCAGACAACCCGGACATCATCGCGCTGGCGGTGGATCAGGGCGCGACCATCACTGTGAACGGCGGCAAGACATGGAGTTCCTGGTACAACCAGCCGACGGCGCAGTTCTATCACGTCATAACCGACAACCAGTTTCCGTACTGGGTCTATGGCGGACAACAGGAGAGTGGCTCGGTTGGCACGGCCAGCCGCAGCGATTTTGGTTCCATTACGTTCCGCGACTGGACGACGGTGGGAGTCGAAGAATATGGATACGTTGCGCCTGACCCGCTGCATCCGAATTTGATCTATGGCGGCAAGGTGACGGTGTTCGATCGCAACACGGGCCAGACGCGCGATGTCTCACCGGTTGTGCTGCGAACCGGCAAGTACCGTTTCAACCGCACTGCTCCGTTGATTTTCTCGCCAGTCGACCAGCACGTCCTTTATCTGGGATCGAATGTGCTGTTCTCTACGCGGGATGGCGGCGACAGCTGGCAAATTATCAGTCCTGATCTGACGCGCGAAGATCCCGGAGTGCCGCCGAGCCTGGGGCAATTCGTGGACGCCGATCCGGCAAAGGGCAAGCATCGCGGAGTGATTTATTCGATTGCGCCTTCGCCGAAAGATGGCGCGCTGATCTGGGCGGGCAGTGACGATGGACTTATCCACGTGACTCGCGACGGCGGAAAGAGTTGGGAAAACGTAACTCCACCGGAACTGACTCCGTGGAGCAAGATTGCGCAGATGGATGCGTCGCACTTCGACACCGCGTCTGCCTACGCTGCGGTCAACCGGTTCCGGCTCGACGATCTGCGTCCGTACATCTACCGCACACACGACGAGGGCAAGAGCTGGCAAAAAATTGTGGCGGGCCTTCCTGACAACGAACCGGTGAACACGGTTCGCGAAGATCCAGAACGCAAGGGGCTGCTGTTTGCCGGGACGGAACGCTCTGTTTACGTATCCTTCGACGATGGCGACCACTGGCAATCGCTGAAACAGAACCTGCCGCCGACTTCGATTCGCGACCTGGTAGTGCACAATGACGATATCGTCGTCGGAACCCACGGGCGATCGTTCTGGATTCTCGACAACGTTACGCCGCTGCGGCAGTTGAATGCGCAGATTTCCAGGGATTCATTGCCGGTCTTGTTCAAACCGCAACTGACATATCGCGTCCGGCGCAACAACAATACCGATACGCCGCTACCGCCGGAGGAACCGGCCGGACAGAATCCACCGGACGGAGCAATGATTGACTACTGGGTGAGAAGCGCAAGCGCCGGACCAGTGGTACTGGAAATCCGGGATGCGGCTGGAAATTTGGTTCGGCATTTTTCCAGCGACGACAAGCCAGAGCCGGTCAATGCGAAGGAATTGAATGTTCCTACCTATTGGCTGCGTCCGGCGCGCGTACTTTCCAATGCTGCCGGAATGCACCGGTTCCAATGGGACTTACATTATTCGGAGCCGGATGTGCTCGAACACGAATATCCGATTTCGGCAATCGTTCACGCCACGCCACGCTATCCGCTCGGAGCAGCGGCGTTGCCCGGTCAATACAGCATCTCGCTGACGATCGACGGCAAGAGTTCTACGCAGGCGTTGAAGCTGCAAATGGATCCGAGAGTGAAATCTTCTCCGGTCGACCTGCGCCGCCAATTCGACCTCGACCGCAAGATTGCAGATGCGCTTCATCGCGACTTCCAGGCCGTACAACAGGTGCGTGGCTTGCGCGCACAATTGAAGGCGCTGGCGACGAAGAATCCAAATGCTGAGTTAGCCAAGAAGATTGCAGAAGCGGAGGAGAAAGCGGCAGCGCTGGAGGGAGAAGGAGATGGTGCTCGCTTTCTGAGCATGCCCGAGGGGCGCAGTCTTGCTCGCCTGAACACTGGGTTTGCGTCCGTTCTCAGTGCGCTCGATAGTGCCGACGCCGCTCCGACAACGCAGCAGTCTGCGATGGTTGGTGAGTTGGAGAAGGCATTGGCCGAACAGCTTGCTGCATGGGAACAGTTCAAATCGAAAGATGTTGCGGAGTTGAACGCGCGGCTGAAGCAATCGGGATCGGCAGCGATCGATCTTGCGAAGGTGGAAGCGAGCACTGCTGATTCTGTGCAAACTACCACGCAAGACAAAGATCGCAACGAAGAATGAGTTGCGGGGAATACCGGTCGGACACTCTTGTCCGAATTGTGCGGGCGCACGCGTTCCAGCCGCGCAGCGGCGGGACATGAAAGCCCGGCAGGGAAGTGCCGGGTAGGAGAGTGATACCAGCAGAGTCCAGTAGGGACGACACTCAGTGCTCTACGCTACGGGTTAGCGAACTCTCGCTTCACCAACTCCAACGCCGCTTCGCGTGACGTGAGTCTGCCTTCGAGTTGCGCATCTTCCACGGCGCCGAGGATCTCTGTGAAGCGCGGCCCCGGCTCATATCCCGCTTCAATCAGATCGCGCCCGTTGATGAGCGGTCGCGGCCGAATCGCTTCCGGTGGCATGGTCTGCGACTTCTCTCGGGCATATTCGTAGGACTCAGTGATCCCGTTGCTGGACAGGCAATCGATGCGATGCAGCTCCAGGTGCTCGCTGAATTCCGGCAAGCGTAAAAGTCTTTTCAGCGTGGACTCTTTCATCTTCGTTACGTCGCCAAAGCGCATGTGATTGTCCACGAGGGCGAGAATCTGCCCGGTGTCATCGTTCGAGAAGCGAAGGCGGTTGCAAATCTCAGCGGCCATCTTGACGCCTACTTCAACGTGACCGTCGAAACGGATGCGGTCCGGTGCGATGCGGAATGTGGGCGGCTTTCCGACATCGTGAAGGAGGGCTCCCCAGGCCAGTGTTTTCGAACATCCCACAGACAATTTGTCGAGCAGCAACAGCGTGTGGACGAGGACATCGCCTTCGGGATGAAACTGCGGCGGCTGCTCGACACCTTTCATCTTGGAAATTTCCGGCAGGACTTCCTTTAGTAATCCGCTCTGGTCGAGCAACTCAAAAGCCCGCCGGGCGCGGCCTTCGACGAGCATCTTGGTAAGTTCTTCTCGCACCCGCTCCCGCGATACCTGATGAATCTGTGGCGCGAGGCGTTGGATGGCGGCGAATGTCGCTGGATCGATCGCGTATTCGAAGCGCGCTGCAAAACGTACGGCTCGCAACATACGGAGCTTGTCTTCGGCGAAACGGTGTTCGGGCTCTCCGATGGCGCGGATGATTTTCGCTTGGAGGTCCGCGCGGCCTCCGACGAAATCGAGGACTTCGTTGGTGATTGGATCCATCAGCAGGCCGTTGATGGTGAAGTCTCGGCGCTGCACGTCCTCTTGCGGGTTCTTGCTGAAACGAACTTCGTCGGGATGCCTACCGTCGGAGTAGCCGATGTCGGAGCGGAAAGTTGCGACCTCGACGGCTGGAACTTTTTCTCCCGGGCTGACTGCCGATGCGCCGTCTTCATTCTTGGGCAGCGGAACTAACACGACTCCAAACTGGATTCCCACGGCGAAGGTCTGGGGAAAGATTTCCATCACTTGCTGCGGAGTGGCGCTGGTGGCGACGTCATAGTCGGCGGGCTCGCGGCCCAGCACCTGGTCGCGCACGCATCCGCCTGCGAGGTAAGCCTGGTGTTTGCGCTCGCGCAGCGTGCGGACGATATTGGTGGCGTGTTGTTTGGAAGAAATCATTCAGTATTCAGTGCTCAAAAAGCATTGCAAGCAATCGATCGTCTAAACTAAAAGACCGGTTGTTGCGGGCAGCGCCTCAGGGGCTAAAGCCCAATTTCAATGGCGTTCTGGTGGCACGGCTACAGCCGTGCCCTTCCCAAGCACTGATCGGCAGCCAGTTCAATTACCGCGCCAATTGTACGCGGGCGCTGCACTCGACCTCATTATGCCTGACGCGATCATCCTCGGTATTGAAAGCTCCTGCGACGAGACGGGAGCAGCGGTCGTGCGTTCGGGCGAACAGATTCTGTCGAATGTGGTGGCATCGCAGATTGCGACGCATCAGCCCTATGGCGGCGTGGTTCCGGAACTGGCTTCGCGCGAGCATCTGCGAGCCATTGTGCCGGTCGTGCGAGAGGCTCTCGCCGAGGCGAAGCGGTCCTATGAGGATGTGGACGCGATTGCGGTCACGCAGGGGCCGGGGCTGGTTGGAGCTTTATTGGTCGGAATCAGTTTTGCCAAGGCGCTGGCGTTCGCGCTGGAAAAGCCGTTGATCGCGGTGAACCATATTGAAGGGCACATTCATGCCGTGCTGCTCGAGCGCCTGCAGCAGGGCGATCGCGACCTGGAATTTCCCGTGCTGGCGCTGGTTGTGTCGGGAGGGCACACACATCTTTATCTTGCCCAGCGCGATTCTGCCGAGCGAGGCTGGACGTATCAGAATATCGGGCATACCCGCGACGACGCTGCCGGCGAGGCGTTCGACAAAGTTGCGAAACTGCTGGGACTCGGTTATCCGGGTGGGCCGATTATCGACGGATTAGCGGCGCACGGAAATTCATCGGCAATCCATTTCCCCGGGTCGCAGCTGAAGAATCCCGACCGCAACCGGCCGCAGACAGGCGATCAGGTTCGATTTGATTTTTCGTACAGCGGGATTAAGACTGCGGTGCTTCGCTATGTCGAAACACACAATTTGGGAGCAGCTATTGATGCGAGAAGGCGCGCACTGGCGGAGATTGAGAAGCCGAAGAGTGAAGACTATCTACGCCTGTGTGACCGTCCGGTGCTCGATCTGATTGCTTCATTCCAGCGTTCTATCGTCGAAGATCTCACGGCGAAAACGCTTGCCGCCGCCCGGGAATACGAGGTTCGGACGCTCTTCGTAAGTGGAGGCGTCGCCGCCAATCGCGAACTGCACGCGACCTTCGAGCGCGAAGCGAGCATGCAAGGGATTCCAGTATTTTTCCCGTCGCGAGCGCTGTCCACGGATAATGCCGCAATGATCGCCGCGGCTGCCTATCCGAAATTTCTGGTCCAGGACTTCCTGCCCATGGATTTTTCTGTTGAGCCGGGAATGAAACTGGGCGGAGTCCGGGGTTCGTAGCTGAGTTCTAGTGGTGTTCGGAACAGTCCCGATAAAATCCCCCTCGCGAACGGACCTGCATCTTTGGATCCGTGGTTTCTACGCGGACAGAGTGAAATCCACAACTATCCCCTGGCAGGGCAAATGTCACCGTGTATTGCGAATGGATTTCGCGTTCCAGTTCCACAAAGGTGCCCTCGGTGGACTTGAATTTCTTGAGAAAGAATACCTGTCCTCCGGTGGCAGCAGCGAGTTTCTGTAGGTTGATGTCCCCCCGGCTTACCTTGTGTTGCGCGTGATCCGTAATGGCATAGATTGTCAGATTTGAATCTAGCGCGGCGGCAATCGCTTGCTCCAGTGAGTTCAGACTGTAGGTGTCGGCGCCGTCACTGAGCAGGATGAGCACGTTACGGGATCGTCCCGATTGAGGGCTGGATTCGGATATCCGCGCAGAGACTTCGCAAATCGAATCAAACAGAGCAGTCAGCCCGGCAGGCCGCAACAGCGCGATCTGGCGAAACGAGGCCGGCGCCGAACCGTCCAGCGAAGGATTGAGAGTGGCATGAGTGGAAAACGCTACCACCATGCTCTGATCGGTCACCAGGCGGGTCATGCGCCGCAAGAACCCCATCGCTGCGGCTTGTTCCGGCGCAAATTCTTTGGTCATGGATGCGCTGGTATCGATCATCAGGACGAGTTGCAGCGGCAGATCCTGTTCTTCGTAGAAGCCTGTGATCTCGGTGACTTGCTTTCCGTCCTGATAGACGACGATTTGATTTCGTTGCACGTTCCGGATGGCTCGTCCGTCCAGGAAGATGTGAAATTCGAGTTGCACCTCGCGTCTTGTCTTCTGAATTGTGAGCAGGGGAGGGTCGCCAGCCTGAGAACTGGAGGGTGTCGTCACATTGAGCAAGGGCCCGACCGCTACTGCGAGCGATAGGGCACACGACAAGATCGGCTTCAGCATCGGCAAAACGCCTGTCCAGAGCGCTGTTTAGCTCATCGGAGAAATTTGTCATTAGCCTTAGGACCTGCCGTTATGCCTTTGTTAACGGGGTGTTACAAAAGCGGGCGGTTGGGAGTGAGCTGGCGTGTGCTGGTTTCGAATCCAACCCTTCACCAGCTACAATGGACGCCGTGAAGCCAACGATTTTTGTCGTGGAAGACGACCCTGACATTTCCCGCCTGGTCCGTCATCATCTGGAAGGTGCGGGCTTTAATGCGCGGCTGTATTCGACAGGAAATCTGGTCGTCACGGATGCGGAACGCCAGCGTCCTGCATTATTTCTGCTCGACATCATGGTGCCCGGCAAGGATGGTTTGGAACTGTGCCGCCAGATCCGGCAGTCGGCGACTCTGGCGTCGGTTCCCGTAATTTTTCTGACTGCCAAGAGCGGCGAAGCGGACCGCGTGCTTGGGTTGGAACTGGGCGCGGATGACTATATCCCGAAGCCCTTCAGTCCGCGTGAACTGGTCGCCCGGGTGAAGGCTGTGCTGCGGCGGTTTGAGCGGCCACTGCCTCCACTCCCCACCACCATTGATGAGATCCAGATTGATCCGTCGGCCATGATCTTGACCGTACGCGGCAAAGCGGTCCCGACGACGGCGACGGAATTTCGCCTGCTCGATTACTTCATGCGGCATGCCGGACGAGTGTTCACGCGGGATCAGTTGCTCGATTCGGTCTGGCGCGATACCGCTTACGTCACACCGCGCTCGGTTGATGTCTACGTGCGGCGTATCCGCGAGAAGATTGAGCCTGATCCCGAAGACCCGCGTTATTTGAAGACGGTCCGCGGGGCGGGGTATCGTTTTGAGGTTCCGCGTTGAGAAGTCGGATCTTCCTGAAATTGATGTTGATCTTCCTGGTGGTGATTGGTGTCACCGCCACTACTCTGCAAATCACTGTTCGCCGCATGTGGGAACAAACTCTGCACGAGGTAATCGAACGAAATCTCAAAGAAAAAACCCAGCTATTTGCGCAACGAGTGGAATCTGACCGCCAGCATGGCCTGGCAGATATCGCTGCACAAGAAGCACAGGCGGCCGGCGCCCGTGCGACGGTGATTGATTCTTCCGGCAAGGTGCTCGCGGATTCTGAAAGTGATCCGCGCAGCATGGAAAACCACAGGCAGCGTCCCGAATTTCTCGCAGCTCTCGGTGGTCATCTCGGTATTGACCAACGCAGCAGCCATACACTGGGCATCCCATTTTTGTATGTGGCTGTCCCGGTTTCAGGCGGTGCAGTGCGACTGGCCTACACGCTGTCAGAGATTGATGCGACCACCCAGCAACTGAACATTGCGCTTCTGTGGGGCTCACTGATTGCGTTTGCAGCGGCCATGCTGGTGGCGGGAGTCGCCTCGCATTATGTCGCCCGGCGATTGCGACGGATCGTAGACTTCGCGGAGCGCGTGGCCGCCGGCGATCTCACGGCCCGCATTGCATCCACCTCGGGCGATGAGATTGGACAAGTCGCAGCCGCGCTCGACAAAACCACGCACCGCATCGAAGAAAGCTTTCTGAGAGTGCAGACCAGCCAGCGCGAACTCGAAACTTTGCTGAACAGTATGCAGGATGCGGTCATTGCGGTGGACGCCGATGCTCGTGTGCAATGGGCCAATCGGGGAATGAACCGTCTTTTGCCGTGGGCTCCTCGTTTGAACGCGCCGCTTGTAGACAGTGTTCGTGATCCAGATTTTTTGTCGGCGATTCAAGTGGCGGTGGGCGGACAGGAAGTCAACGCCGTGCGCTCCAACACGATTGCCCCTGGCCGCACTTTCGATGTGACTGCCGCGCCGATGCCTGGAGGCGGCGCCGTGGCCGTGCTGCGCGATCTTACCGAGACCGAGCGCATGGAGAAAACCCGCCGCGATTTCATCGCCAACGTGTCCCATGAACTGCGTACGCCGCTGACGTCCATCCAGGGCTACGCGGAGACTTTGCTTGATGGTGGTCCCGAAAGCAACCACGGTCGTGAGTTTATTGAGATCATCCGGAAGAACGCGGCCCGCATGTCGCGCCTGACCGAGGATCTGCTGACGCTGGCGCGAGTCGAATCCGGCGAACAGCGTTTTGATATTCAAGGCGTCACGGCCGGCGAACTTCTCGAGGACGCGATGGAAAGCTTCCGCGACGTGGCGCGCCCTTACGGAGTCGAATTGCTGGAAGAGGATGCCGCTCCTCATTCGCCGGTTGCGGCAGATCGGGAAGCCATCCATCAGATATTTTCCAACCTGATTGAAAACGCTCTCAAGTATGCTGCGGCCGGCAAGAAAGTCGTCTTGGGGACACGGGAGGCCGGCAAGTTCGTCGAGTTCTTTGTCCGGGATTTTGGGCCAGGAATTTCTTCGGAACATCTTCCCCGGCTTTTCGAGAGATTCTACCGGGTTGACAAAGCGCGCTCTCGCGAATCCGGCGGCACAGGATTGGGCCTGGCGATTGCGAAACACATCGTACTGGCACATGGAGGAACCATTCGCGCCGAGAGCGAGTTGAACCATGGTTCCACGTTCTTTTTCACGCTTCCCAGCGCTCCCAGCCTGGATGACAGTTCCGAGTAATCCCATTTACGGGCGGAAATTCACAGGTTCTTAATCCATCGAGCGCGCGAAGGGCATATGCTTGATTCGAGTGGTGTGCCGATCCACGTTATGAACGCAGCATGAATCGGCCATCGAAGCGGAACAGAATCCCATCGTCTGGTGTCGCGCCTATGAGCACTGCGAGTCTGAAAATGCCTGCTCCTGACCCTGCCAGCGTCCGGTTGATCCGGCGGACGGTGGAGGCTTGTGAATTGGCTCGCGAGGCGGCTTCGATTGCCGCTGAAGGAATCGCGACTGGTTCCATGGCCCGCCTCAACAACATCCGGCAGTGCGAGCGCGAACTGGACGCTATCGACGCCGAGATCGACTCTGGCGTGACCTCAACCATCGCTCAGGTTCCAGAAGTCGAAGCGCGGCAGTTGCTGGCATGCATGAAAGTTGTCATCGGGCTGGAGCGGATCGGCGACCTGTTGCTGAGCTTTGCCAATAGCGCGCAAGCGGCGGGCAGCCGCCTCGATTGCGAGGATGCCCGTGAGTTGACACAGATGGCTACGTTGCTGGAAAAAATGCTGGCCGATGTCGCCCTGTCCTTTTCGAAGCGGGATGTGAAGAAGGCCATCGAAGTCCTGCGCGCCGACGCGGAGATGGATCGCTTGCGTAATCTTATTTTCATGCGGCATATCGAGAATCCTGAAAACATCGCGCGTCAAGCCAGCCTGCAGGTCATCTTCATGACGCAGTCCCTGGAACGGGCCGGCGACCACGCCAAGAATCTCGCCGAAGAAGTCTGCCATTTCGTCAGCGGACGCAGCGTCCGCCACCTGCTCATGGCCTACGACAAGCCGCTGGAGCAGATGTTCATCGATTGGCTCCGCCACAAGGATGACAAGGCATAAAGCAGCAATGAGTACTTAGCACTTAGCATTGAGCCAAGGCGTCTTCTGTGTGGGCTCCGCATTTCTTCCCCGCGAACTCTACCGTCTAAGATTCTGTCCCGGCTTGATATTCTGAGGACGCATGCTGAATCCGGCCGCCGCGTTCTTGCCGCAGACCCAGGTCCTTGCCGGTACGATCGTCTTTCTTGCCAGCTATGTAGTCTTCGCGCTCGGCAAATTTCCAGGCCTCAAGATTGATCGCACCGGCGCCGCCATCATTGGTGCGATCGCGGTTGTTGTGTTGCGAGTAAGCCGTCCGGACGAAGCAATTCGATCGGTGGATTTCGCCACGGTCGTCCTCTTGTTCGCGATGATGCTGGTGGTGGGCAGCTTGAAACTCGCGGGATTTTTCGAGTGGAACGCCGAACTTGTCCTGCGGCGCCTGAAGCCTGGGATGTTGCTGCCGGCAGTGATTCTCACCTGCGGAGCGCTGTCTGCATTTTTCGTCAACGATATTGTTTGTTTGGTGATGGTGCCCTTTGTCCTCTCACTGACGCAGAAACTCCGCTTGCAACCGCTGCCCTTTCTATTGGCAGTGGCGACGTCGTCGAATATTGGCAGCGTCGCTACCATCACGGGCAATCCGCAGAACATGCTGATTGGTTCTTACTCCGGAATCGCTTACCGTGATTTTCTGTTCCACTTGGGCCCGGTTGCCGTGATGGGCCTGGTACTGGACTGGCTCATCCTGCGCTGGATATTTTCTCGCGAGCTTCAACCATCCAACGCGGTGCCGGGCGCAATTCCACTTCCGGCACTTGATCTGTCTCGTCTGCTCAAGCCGTTGCTGGTGGTGAGTGGAGTCGTAATTGCTTTTCTTGCCGGAGTCTCTCCAGTGCTCGCAGCGTCAGTCGGAGCGGCGGTAGTGCTCATCAGTCGAAGCAGCGAGCCACGCAAACTCTACGCTGAAGTGGATTGGGGACTCCTTGTCTTTTTTGTAGGTTTGTTCATCATCGTCGGTGGTGCCGAGAAAGTCGGCCTGGTCGACCGCTTACTGCAATTCACACAGCGCTGGAACCTGCATCGTCCGGGTGTATTTACTGTAGTGACAGCCCTGTTCAGCAACCTGGTCAGCAATGTACCGGCTGTAATGCTGCTCAAATCGCTGGTGAAGAACTTCGCGGAGCCGCATAAGGCATGGCTGATCCTGGCGATGGCCTCAACGCTGGCGGGCAATCTAACGATTGCAGGATCGGTCGCTAACATCATTGTGGTCGAGAGCGCCAAGCCGGATGTCCACATCAGCTTCTGGGATTATTTTCGGGTTGGATTGCCGATTACAGTGGCCACGGTCGTGGTTGGCGCGCTTTGGCTGGCCTATGCGGGCTGAGCAACTTGTGCCAGTCGCCCTTGACACTGACTGTGCTGAAGGCGAGACTCGTTAAAACTCTAGTCGTGGTACACGTTGCATTGCACTATCGATAACTATGTCGGGATCTGCACAACCTGAGGCGCCATTCGCGCCGAGAAAAGAAGTCACCACGCCGGGAGAGTTGGCGGCCAGCGTAGATCTGCCCGCAGGGGGCAATTTCGACGGGCAGGAGCTGGACGCCGCGCTGCAGTTACTGGTGGAGCGCGCGCAATACATCACGGGCGCGACCGGATCGGCGCTGGCGCTTACACACGGTGAGGAAATGGTCTGCCGCGCGAGTGCAGGTTCCTCGGCACCAGGCGTGGGCGCGCGGTTGCAAGTCCGCTCGGGACTGACTGGCGAAAGTATTTCCCGCAAGCAGTTGCTGCGCTGTGATAACGCGGAAACCGATCCGCGTGTGAATCTGGAAACGTGCCGGCAGCTCGGGATCGCATCCATTGTTGTATTGCCTTTGCTGACCCGAAAGGGAGAGGTGCGCGGCCTGTTTGAGTTGTTCTCGGACCACGCCTATGCCTTCGAGGAGCGTGACCTGATTGCTCTCGAGCGCATGGCCGACTTAACCATGACGGCTCTCGATCTGGCGGAGAGGAAGCCGCGTCCGGCGGTTGCTCCGGTGGTGATTCCTGAGCCGGTTCCGGCGCCGCCTCCGACCATGACCGAGGCTCACGAAGAACGAGCGAGTGAAGTGCCGGTTGTGGCGATGGCATCAGACCTGGCGGACACGGCTTCCCATGCCGCGATCGTCGACCAGTCCGTGCCGGTCCCTCCGGCTCTGGACCACCCGCTGGGAACTGCGCAAGTGCACTCCGCCTTATTTCAAGAGACGGTTCCGGAGACTCCGCCAGCTGCGGTGCCCGAGGCGATGCGACGAGTGCAAAAATGTGCCTCCTGTGGATTTCCTGTTTCTGAAGGCCGCTCGCTATGCGTGGACTGCGAGAACAAGCGCCATCTGCACCCTGAGGCAGGAGAGACAGTTGCGCCTGAGTTTATCCCTGCGTTTCTGAACGCGCCGCCGCCCAAGGAATCGTGGGTTACGAACCACGTCAACGTACTGGCCGTGCTGGTACTGATCCTGTCGCTCGTGGTCTTGGTGGTGGTATTCCGCTAGCCGGAGCGAGGACTCAAGAGTGCCTGTTTTCCTTGACATTTCCGCGAGTTAGCCATACATTGCGCATAAGTTGTTTCGACTCTACAGGTGCCCAGAATGAAGAATGTGTATGAGGTTTTAAGGCAAAAAGAACTGGAACTAACCCGGCTCGAAAAGGAAGTCGAAGCCCTGCGGATTGCGGCCCCTTTGCTTTCTGAGGAGCCGAAGGAAACGATGTCTGAGCAGCCGAAGCCGACCCTGACGGCTCCGCAACAACCCATCCGCATCCCGTCGCCGGCCGTGGCCGCAGCGGCTGTGAATGCTGCTCCGCCTCGCGCCGCAGGATGGGAAGACGCTGCCAAGCGCTGGCCATAGATTTTGGATACAAGATCAGGGAGCCCAGGCAAGAGCCTGGGCTTTTTGTTAGCTGCAAACTACAGGGCGTCGTCGCCCCTAGCCCTGTGTCGTGAATGCCAGCGCCAGCAGGGTCTTTTGCTCGACCTCGTGAGCTTTTGCCGACCCCGTCGCCGGACTGGGACTCGCCGACCGCTTCACCGACAAGACAGGCCGGCCGTTTGCGATTCTCCGCAGGCGCGGCAACATGTAGAACAGCGCACCCATATTGGCCGGCTCTTCCTGTACCCAGACGATGTCGCGAGCCGATGAGTGACGTTCCAGCTCCGCGGCCAGCTCTGCTTCGGGGAATGGATACATCTGTTCCACGAAGATGATGGCGGTGTCGAAGTCGTTGCGTTTCTTGCGCTCGACGCGCAGTTCGTGGCCGATCTTTCCAGTGGAGAGAAGAATCCGTTTGGTGTCTCGCACTTCCGTGTCCGGGAACACCGTGAGGAACTTCTGATGCGTCAGATCTTCCAGTGGCGACAACGCATCCGGATGGCGCAACATACTCTTCGGGGTGAACACGATCAGCGGCTTGCGCCACTTGCGCAATCCTTGCCGCCGCAGCAGATGAAAATATTGTCCAGCGTTGGACGGCTGGCAGATCTGGATATTGTCGCGCGCCGCGAGTTGCAGGAAACGTTCAATGCGGGCGCTGGAGTGCTCCGGTCCTTGTCCTTCGTAGCCGTGCGGAAGCAGCAATACGAGGCCAGACAACAATCCCCACTTGTCCTCTCCGGCACACACGAACTGATCGATCACGGCCTGTGCGACGTTGGCGAAATCGCCGAACTGCGCTTCCCACAACACAAGGGCTTCCGGATAGTCGCGGCTGTAACCGTATTCGAATCCCATCACGCCGGCTTCCGAGAGCGTGGAATTGTAGATGTCGCAGCGGGCCTGGTCGGGCGAGATGTGTCGAAGCGGTACGTGTTCCGACTCGTCCTCGGTATCGATTAGCACCGAATGGCGCTGGTTGAAAGTGGCGCGACGCGAGTCCTGGCCGCTGAGCCGGATCGGAATACCTTGCTTCACCAGGCTGGCGAAGGCGAGTGCTTCGGCCATGCCATAGTCGAGCGGCTTCTTGCCAGTGCCCATCTCAACGCGCTGTTCGAGTAACTTCTTCACTTTCGGATGGATGTGAAATCCGTCGGGATACGTGGTCAGACGCTTCGTCAATTCGAACAGTTCTTCTTGTGGAATCCCAGTTGGCGCTTCGTACTCGGCTTTGTAAGGTCCGCCGAAGTAGGTATCCCAATACTTGGGGAGTTCGCGGAGGACCGGTTTCTTGGTGAGCTGTCCGGCGCGTTTTTGCGCTGCTTCGTAGCCGGCTTTAATGGCTTGCACGCGCGCGCCAATATCACCGACACCGATTTCCTTGGCGTAGATTTCCCATAGCGGAGGATGCGCTTTGATGGCCTTGTACATCAGCGGCTGGGTGACGGTTGGATCATCGACCTCGCTATGGCCGTGGCGGCGATAGCCGATCAGGTCGATCACTACGTCGCTGCCAAATTTGTAACGATATTGTGCGGCGATCCGAGCAATACGAAGAACGGCGTCGACATTCTCGCCGTTGACGTGAAAAATCGGAATCGCCTGCCGCCGCGCGAGCTGCGCTGAAAAGCGCGACGAATGTTCTTCGCGAGCGTTGGTCGTAAATCCGACCAGGTTGTTCACAATGATGTGGATCGTGCCCCCGACGGTATAGCCGGCAAGGTCGGCATAGTTCAGAGTCTCGGCGGTAATGCCTTGTCCGGCGAAGGCCGCGTCGCCGTGGACGAGCACGGGAAGATACTTCACTTTGCCGCCGTCTCCCGCGCGGTCCTGCTTGGCGCGAGTGCGGCCGACGGTGACGGGATCGACTGCCTCGAGATGGCTCGGATTGGACGCCAGGTGGATGTGAATCTTCGCTCCACTCTTTGTGACATACTCGCCGGTCGCGCCCATGTGATATTTCACGTCGCCGGACCCGAGCACGCTGCGCGGATCAACATCCTCGAATTCGCCAAAGATCTCTTCCGGTGGACGCTTCGCGATATTGATGATGACGTTCAATCGTCCACGATGGCTCATCCCCATGACGAGTTCGACAGCGCCATGTTCTCCGGCCACGTCGAGGACTTCGTCCAACAGCGGCAGGAGAGAAGTGTTGCCTTCGAGCGAAAATCGCTTGTTCCCGAGATAGCGCGCCTGCAGCGTCTGCTCAAACAGGTCGGCCTGGATCAGCAGGTCGAGCGCAAGTTCATGTTCGACATGCTCGGGCTCGCCTTCCAGCCGTTCCTGGATCCAGCGCCTGCGCTCTGGATCGGCGATATGCATGAATTCCGCGCCCACGCTTCCGCAATAGATGCGGCGCGCGTCCCGGGCCCATTCATTGTCGATCTGGAGGTCGGGGTGCGGTTGCGGAGGCAATAGTCCCAAGGGGTTAAGTTCTGCTTCCAGGTATCCCCACTGGCGGAACAGTTCGTAAACCCGTTCCCGTTCAAGCGTTTCCACGGTTCCGGCAGCCGCGCCGCCACGAGCTTTATTTTGCGTAGAAGTAGCCATAAAAGTTCTTCTCTATAGGATAACGGATGTGCGGAAATCTGTGGCCGATTAAGCTCCACCGGGCCAAACAAAAGGATGTGTTTGCGGTCACTGTGGTGCACAATGCTCAGGTTTACAAATAGAGGGTAGAGGTGATTCCATGCCATCGCTTCCTGCGACTGCTAAGCCGGATACACCCGTTCTTCTTGGAATCCCATTCGACGCGAACTCTTCCTGGCTCAGGGGAGCGGCCGGAGCGCCGCCGATTATCCGCGTTTCTTTTCGGTCTGATTCGTCGAACTCCTGGACCGAGACTGGAGTCGATCTTGGTGCCGAGGGTGCGTACTGCGATGCTGGCGATCTCAAGTTCACTTTCCAGGAACCCTTTGCCGCGATCGAAAAGAAGGTCGGCGAGCTTCTGGACAAAGGCCTGCGCGTAATTTCGTTGGGCGGCGACCACTCCATCGCGTTGCCGATCTTGTGCGCGTATGGCAAGCGTATGCCGGGGCTGACCGTCATTCAATTTGACGCGCACCCCGATCTGTACGACGAACTGGAAGGCAACCGCCTGTCCCACGCTTGCCCGTTTGCCCGCGTTATGGAAGATGGTTGGGCGAAACGCCTGATCCAGGTAGGGATCCGCACCCTGAATGGACACCAGCGCGAACAGGTAAAGAAGTTCGGTGTCGAAGTGATTGAGATGCGTCACCTGCCCGCGCTCGACCGGATGAAGATCGATGGTCCGGTTTACATTTCTTTTGACATGGACGCGCTCGATCCGGCTTTCGCTCCCGGCATCTCACACCGCGAACCGGGCGGGATGTCGGTTCGCGATGCACTCATGCATATTCAGGCGATCACCGGAAAGATCGTGGGCGCCGACATCGTCGAATACAATCCAGCGCAGGACCACACGCAGATCACCGCCATGGTCGCAGCAAAGCTGCTGAAGGAAATCATGGGGAAAATGATTGGCGGGTAGAGGGCGCGTGGATAGCAAACAACTTTTTAACTCTGTCATCCCGAACGAAGTGAGGGATCTGCAGAGGCCGGCAGAATACAGATCCCTCGCGTCGCTCGGGATGACAGAACTTAATGTAATTTAGATAGTCATGCCCGAACTCAACAACGCCCGCGACCACCTTGCGAATGAACGCACGTTCCTGGCGTGGATCCGCACCGGCGTTGCCACCATCGTGTTTGGATTTGCGGTGGGCCGTTTTTCGATCGCGCTCCAGGAATTTCTCCAGTTTGAAGGTAAGAAAGTTTCCACTCCCGGACTGACAGCGTGGCTGGGAATGATCTCGATTGTGGCCGGCGTGCTGCTGATTTTTGCCGGCCTGTACCGTTACCGGCAGACGCGTCAGCAAATCGATACGGACTCGTTTAAGCCCGCCGGAACGATCATCGACCTGGTGGCGGTTTTGCTGGCCGTGTTTGGGATCGTGCTGGCGGGATATCTGGCGTGGATCAAGATTGCTCAGGGATAACGCAACCACTATGGCAAATCAAAACGAAAAAGAACTGGCAGGACGTGCGGCCGCGAAATTGGTCGTGGATGGAACCATCGTAGGGCTCGGTACCGGATCGACCGCATATTTCGCAGTTGTCGCGTTGGGTGAACGAGTCAAGGATGGACTCAAAATCATTGGCATTCCCACGTCAGTCGCGACCGGCGAATTGGCTCGCGCTGTCGGCATTCCACTCTCGACGCTCGACCAACATCCGGAGATCGACATCACCATCGATGGCGCGGATGAAGTCGATCCGCAACTGCGGCTCATCAAGGGCGGCGGTGGTGCGCTGCTGCGCGAGAAAATTATTGCCACGGCATCCAAGAGGATGGTCGTCGTGGCGGATTCGAGCAAACTTGTGCCGGCGCTGGGAAAGTTTCCGTTGCCGGTGGAAATCATCCCGTTCGCAAGGGCCGTAATCGAGAGAAATATCACCGCGCTGGGCGCGAGTTGCAAACTACGAAACCGCCCGGACGGAACGCCGTTTGTTACGGACGAAGGGCATCACATACTGGATTGCAGCTTCGGCAAGATCGCCGATCCGCCAGCGCTGGCGCGCGCTTTGAGCGAGATGCCCGGAGTGGTGGAGCACGGGCTGTTCATCGGGATTGCAAAGGCGGCAATTATTGGGAAAGGGAATTCGGTGGTTGAGATCGGTCAGAAGCGTGCCCGGCCTCCGGCATCTCGTCGAAGACCGACCCGTGTGAAGCGCGTCGTCAAGAAGAGAGTCGCAAAGCACTCCCGCCGATAGCATCGAGGAGAGAACTCGCAGCGTTCTATCCAGCCGCGCAGCGGCGGAACTGGGAAGCCCAGCACGGGAGTGCCAGGTAAGCATGTGTTCCGTTCGAGTCCCGCAAGGGACGGCATGTGACGCGGCCTCGGCCGCTTCATCAGCCTCCAACAATCTCCCGTAGCGCCCCCAGCATCCTCTCCACTTCTTCCATCGTGTTGTAGTGGACAAGCCCGATCCGCAAAAAGCCTCCGGTTTTTTCGACGTCCAGTTGTTCGGTCACGTTGAGCGCGTAGTAGTTTCCGTCCCAGGTAAAGAATCCGCCATCGCCCAACTTCGTGGCCAGTTGCAGTGGCGTGAAACCTTCTACGCGGACGACGAAAGTCGCGCAACGGTGGTCAAATCGGCGCGGATCGCTGATGCCATAAAGTTTCAGGCCGGGAATCGCAAGCAATCCCGCCATCATCCGTTCCAGCAATGCACGCTCGTGTCCATGAATCGCCTCGTGCGCGGCCAGAATGGCGGCTCGACGATTCGCGACACCCGGTTTCGCGCGCCGGCCAAGAGCTTCCCAGTAGTCGACGCAGGCTTTGATCGCGGCAATGCATTCGTGATTCAGCGTGCCCCACTCCCAGCAGTTCGGACTGCTGTCGGTGAGCGGGCGCACTTTGTACGGTTTCAACCGCGTCAGGTGCTCGCGCTTGCCATAGAGCACGCCCATGTGAGGACCAAAGAACTTGTAGGTCGAACAAGCCAGAAAATCGCAATCGAGTGCGCGTACGTCAATCGGTCCATGCGGGGCGTAGTGGACGGAGTCGATGTAGGTGAGCGCCCCGGCCTGCTTGGCGAGGCGGACAACCTCCGCGACATTGTTGATCGTTCCCACTGCGTTGGAGGCGTATCCAACGGCGACCAGGCGCGTGTGGCTATTAATCTTTCGCGCCAGATCGTGCATATCAAGCGTGCAATCGGCTGGGTTGAAGGCAACCGTGCGGATGGTGACGCCTTTTTCTTCCAGCGCCTTCCAGGGAGAGAAATTCGCATCATGATCGAGCAGCGTGAGCACGATTTCGTCTCCGGGTTCGAGTTCCCGGCCGAATGCACGTGACATCCCATAGGTCAGCGTGGTCATGTTCGGGCCAATGACGATTTCGTCCGCGTCGCAATTCAGGAAGTCGCCCATCGCCGCGCGCGCTTCGGCAATCATCCGATCGGTGTTGCGGCTGGTCGAATAAGCCCCGCCGGTGTTGGCGTTGTTGGCGGCCAGATATTCGGAAATAGCGTCGATCACGCGCTGCGGAACTTGCGTGCCGCCAGGGCCGTCAAAAAAAACGGCGGGATGCCCGTTGACGGTCTGCGCAAGCGAAGGGAATTGCGAACGAACCCAAGTCAGGTCGAGTGCGGTGGAGGTGGCGTGTTCGGCGGTTGGCATAAGAGCAGACATTGTAAATCCTGCGCAAAAAACCGGGGTGCAGATAGATGAGGCGAGCCTATCCCTGACACTGGCGTAAGATGGTGTCGCTTTTGAGGCCTGCTCTACGATGTTCTAGGTAAGAAGGAGACAATCCATGCCCGTCAAACAAGGAGATTTGGAACTCCTGCAAAACCCCATTGCCCAGGAACTGCTGCAATCGAACATTCCGGCACGGTTGGCCTACATTGCTTCCGACGGAACGCCTCGAGTGGTGCCCATCTGGTTCCACTGGAATGGGCGGGAATTCGTGATGGCCACTCCTCCCAAAGCACCCAAGCTGAAAGCACTCGCCAAGAATTCCAAGGTCGCTCTCACGATCGACGACAACACCTTTCCGCACAAAGTTCTGCTCGTGCGCGGTACAGCACGGCTGACAACGGTTGACGGAATCGTGCCCGAATACGCGGCTGCAGCCGAGCGCTACTTCGGGGTAGAACAGGGAAAAGCCTGGATCAAACAAGTGCAGACGATGATGTCCAGCATGGTGCAAGTGACCATCACCCCGGAGTGGGTCGGCTTGCTGGATTTTCAAACACGCTTTCCGAGTGCAATCAGCGCCTAGGCGACGCGTTCCGGCGGATCGGAGCGTTTCCCTTTGCCAGCATTGGTGGCGTTCAGTTGGATACGCGTGACGCGCGCGGTGTTGGTGGCTAGGTCGTCGGTGGTGTGCGCTCCGTCTCCGGCCATCACTGAGCCAGCCGCCAAGGCGAAGCGCAACGCGTCTGCCTGATCCTCAAAATAAAGAACAACTTGTCCCGACATAAGTACTTCTCCCTGGGGCGAGCTTCGCAGTGGCACACTTCCAGCCATGCAGCTGAAAAGATCGAATTTGACGAAGCCGGCAGAGACGAAGGGGCGGGCGCTACGTTGGCTCGATTGTCGAAGAACGGCGGTGTTGGTCAAAGTGCTTTTCTTGGTTCGCCCAGGATCGCGGAATCAAAAGCTGCCGTTGCCGTTTCCGTTGCGGATTTTGAACCATTCGTATCTCAGGCCAATCGACTGCATCGCGTTGCGGACTTTCATGAAGGTCTGCTGAATCCTGGCCATCATCATGCCGTTCTTGCGTTCCCTGCGGAAGTCCGAGCGATCTTCCGCGATGGCGCTATTGCGGCGCCGCATGGCTCGTTCGTAGTCGCCATCGGTTCCGTAGTAAGACCCGGTTGCTTCGTTGAGGGCGCGATCCTCTTTTCGTTTGACCAGGCGATTATTGTCGTCGAGGACGTCTGCCATCATTGTGTCGAATTCGTCGTACCACAATCGCATCGTCTCTTCGGTTTCGGCCGGAGTGTGGGTCTTCTTGAATTCCTGAATGGCGTGGACAATCTCGTCGGAATTGTCGACGCCCTCCAGAGAGATCGCCGGGATTGGACCTCGATGCGAAGTCAGGTTGTCGTCGTTGACAACGACTTTCGCTTTGGGCGTCCCGGCCTGCTTGTTCTTCTTTACGATGTCGCCGAGCGGCGTCGTTGCGGTGGAATTGTCGGTTTGACCGAATGCAACTAGCGACACCAAGAATATGAAGGCGAGCCCAACTGAGAGAAGGTACCGCCGCTGCTCATTCACAAGTCCCCCGCGTACTAGAAAGCGCATGCAGCACTCATTATCATGATGCTCGGGGGAGTGTTGCGAAAGATTACCTCTGTGACTCACTTCCGTGCTCAGGTGGAAGCAGAAAGTTGTTGACTGCAAGTAACTCCTGCTTGCGTAACGACCTATCGATCGCTCGTCTTAGTACGAAAATCCGTCCGGCTGACTTACTGCGCCGACGCGGACATAGTTATCGATGAATTCGCGTCCGGCAGCAAGAGCTTTGCGATTCACCTCCAGCATGGCCACTTTCTTGATCTTCGTTTTCAGAACGTCATCGGCGGTTTCGAGGAGCAAGCACTCGGTCTCTTCGAGCAGCGCTCCCAGCATCACGATGTTAGTGGCCTTGGTGTTGCCGAGCTTGTCCGCGATTTCTGAAGCAGGCAGGCAGACGATGCGGGCCTGTGGAAGCGGAAAGTCAGCGGGAAGCCGGTCGCGATTGTAGAGGATCAAGCCCCCAGGGGCGACCTGCGCAGCGAATTTCCGCAACGAGATTTCGTTCAAGGCAATCAGAACATCAGGATGCGAAATGACTGGCGACCCAATGCGTTCCTTCGACAGGCACACATGACAGTGCGCGCTGCCCGATCGCATTTCAGGGCCATAGGACGGTAGCCAACTTACTTCCAGTCGCTCTCTCATGCCCATCTCGGCGATCAACTGGCCGAGTAACAGGACACCTTGTCCACCGAATCCAGCGACCTTGACTTCAAACTCCTTAAAGTGATGGACATGAGGGCGAGGCGCGCTGGCCGCGTTGATGTCCTCCAACTTCGCGGTCTCGGCTGGCGTATTTATGGATTGGTCAGAAGCATCGTGCGCGTTGGCCGGGATGGACTGTATCGGAGCATCGGGTCCGACCGGCGCGTTGCTGATCTCCAGCACCTCGTACACGGGGCGTTGTGGGACGACAGCGTTCTCCACGGGTTCGTGCTTCTTGTCCTTGAATACATTCAAGGGGAAATTCGGAATCATGGTTTCCGCAACCCACTTGCGGGCTTCAACCGGATCCTTCGCCCAGATGGTGGGGCATGGAGAAAGGATCTCCACAAACGAGAAGCCAATGCCATCGCGCTGAATCTCGAGCGCCCGGTGAATCGCCTTGCGAGCTTTCATCACGTTCTTGTTGTCGGAGAGCGCCACCCGTTCGACATACACAGGAGCTTCGAGGCCGGAAATCAGTTCGGCCATGTGGAGCGGGAAGCCTTCATTCGAAGGACGCCGTCCCCAAGGGGATGTCGTGCTCCTCTGGCCGACCAGCGTCGTCGGCGCCATCTGGCCGCCTGTCATGCCATAGATCGCGTTGTTTACGAAGAAGACCGTGATCTTTTCGCCGCGGTTGGCGGCGTGAATGATTTCAGCGGTGCCAATGGCGGCGAGGTCTCCATCGCCCTGATAGGAAATGACGATCTTGTCGGGGTGCGTGCGCTTGATGCCGGTGGCTCCGGCAGGAGCGCGACCGTGGGCGACTTGCACGTTGCCCACATCGAAATAATAGTACGCAAAAACGGAACAGCCGACTGGACTGACGAAAATCGTTTTGTCCTGCAGTCCGAGATCGGCGAGAGCTTCGGCGATCAGCTTGTGAGCGACGCCGTGTCCGCAGCCGGGACAATAGTGGGTCTGGCCCTGGAGCTCGCCTTTGCGTTCGTATTTTTCGTAGAAGAGAGGAGACTTCGAGTGGCTGACCTGGTAGCCGGCCGCGAGGATTTCTGATTCTTTGACGTCGGGCTTCGTTTCCGCTGCCATATTCACTCCGCCCCGGGGGCTAAAGCCCCAGTTCTTTCTGCATCGAGCGGCACGGCTGAAGCCGTGCCCTCCCGTTTCTCTTGCCAATCTGCCATCGGCCGGCGGACAGGAGTCTCCGCCCTATATGTGCTACGCCAGCGCCAGTACGCGCTGCATGACTTGCGAATGTATTTCTTCTACGGACGGGACGTTGCCGCCGGTCCGTCCGTAAAACTCGACGGGCACCTTGCCGTTGACGGCGAGACGCACGTCTTCCACCATCTGCCCGTTACTCAATTCGACCACGAGAATCTTCTGAACTTTCTTGGCTGCCTCGGCGATGGCCTGGGTGGGGAAGGGCCACAGCGTGATCGGCCGCAACAAGCTGGCTTTCAAGCCTTCGCGCCGGGCCATCTCGACTGCGGAGCGCAGAATGCGTGACGTGATGCCGTAACCGACCAGCAGGATCTCGGCGTCGTCAGCTTCGAAGGTCTCGTACCGTACTTCGGTCTGAGATGCTCGAATGTATTTTGCTTCGAGTTTTCGAATATGTTCTTCGAGCGCGTCGGGCTCCAGGAAAATCGAGTTGATGAGATTCTTGCGCGTTTCCGGCGTTCCCTTCACAGCCCACGGGCGTTCTGGAATCTCTGGCTCGCGGAACTCCAGATCGAGCGGCTCCATCATCTGCCCGATGTAGCCATCGGCCATGACCACTGCTGGATTGCGATATTTGTCGGCCAGTTCGAAGGCCAGCACGGTAAGGTCGGCCATCTCCTGAACGGAAGCGGGGGCGAGCACGAGGTTGCGATAGCAACCGTGTCCGCCCCCTTTGACCATGGCAAAATAGTCACTCTGTTCGGGAGCAATGTTGCCGAGCCCCGGTCCTCCACGGACGATGTCGACGATCACGCACGGCAGTTCGGCGCCTGCAAGATAGGACATTCCTTCCTGCATCAAACTAAGGCCGGGACCGGAGGAGGCGGTCATGACGCGAGCGCCGGCCCCAGCCGCGCCGTACACCATGTTGATGGCGGCGACTTCACTCTCCGCCTGCAAGAACGTTCCGCCGACTTGCGGCATGTAGAGCGCGGCCGCTTCGGCAATCTCGCTGGCTGGAGTAATGGGATATCCGTAGTAGGAGCGGCATCCGGCAAGGATGGCGCCCTTGACGATGGCGACGTTGCCTTTACAAAGCTGCCGCATGTAAGCCCCCATGCATTTCTACTTCGGCGACCGGCTTGGCTGCCGGCACTAGCCGGTAGACCGTGATCGCACCTGGCTCGGGACAGCAATAGAAGCAGATCCCGCAGCCGGTGCAGTTTTCGCCCGTGTAACGCGCGGGATGTACTCCGTAGGTATTCAAATCCGGGCGCAGTTCCAGGCATTTCGGAGGACAGGATTCAACACACAGTCCGCAACCCTTGCACTCTTCCGTGCCGATCAGAATGTTGCCTCGTGCTTGTCCAGCCATACTCACCTCGTTGCTGACATCGATTGCGGACGCTGCAACCACTTGGTCTGTTCGCAATAGGTGTAAAGTTCTTCCCGAAAATTAGGATGAGAGATATCGATCAGAGCTTTGGCGCGCTCCCGAATCGACTTGCCATGCAGGTACGCGACGCCAAACTCGGTGACGACGTAACGCACCAGGCCGCGCGAAGTGACCACTCCGGCGCCTGGGCTGAGCATGGGGACGATTCGCGAAATGGTCCCACTCTTGGCGGTGGAAGAAAGCGCAATGATCGCCTTGCCACCCTTGGAACGTGAAGCGCCGCGCAGAAAGTCGACTTGTCCGCCAATCCCGCTGTAGAACTGGTTGCCGATCGAGTCGGAACAGACTTGTCCGGTCAAATCCACCTGCAGGCAGGAATTGATGGCCACCATGCGGTCGTTGCGCGCGATGAAGTTAGGGTCATTCACGTACGCGGTGGGATGGAATTCGAACATCGAGTTGTTGTGTACGTAATCGAACATCTTCCTCGTGCCCAGAATGAACCCGACGATAATCTTGCGAGGCTTGAAATTCTTGCGCGCGCCGGTGATAACTCCCGCATCGATCAGAGGAATCGCTCCGTCGGAAACCAGTTCACTGTGGATCCCCAGATCTTTGCGATCCATCAGGAAGGGCAGAACTGCATCCGGAATTCCGCCGATGCCGGTTTGCAAAACGCACCCGTCGTCAATCAGCCCGGCAACATTGCGGGCGATGGCGGTATGCATCTCGGTAATGCGAACTCGCTTGATCTCGCACAGGGGCCGCGATTGCACGACTACCATGTCAATGTCGTTCACATGAATGAAGCTGTCACCATTGGTGCGCGGCATCTGATCATTCACCTGCGCGACCACAAAACGAGCTACTTTGGCCGCGGTCAAGGTGGTGTCGACGCCGATTCCGAAGCTGCAAAAACCATGCGCGTCCGGTGGCGAGACCTGTACCAGCGCGACGTCGATCGGCATCGCGCCGCTCTCAAACAGTTCCTCGATTTCGCTGAGATAAATCGGAGTGTAGTCCGCGCGCCCATCATTGATGGCGTCGCGCACGTTGCCGCCGATGAATACGGCGTTGTGGCGGAAGTGCCCAGCCATTTCCGGCGCCACGTAGGGTGCGGTGCCCATGGTCATCATGTGCACGATCTCAACATCTTCGACATCCGGGCCGCGGTGCATCAGTGCTTCGACCAGCGTCTCCGGTTCGGCGCAGCCCGGCTGAATGTAGACTCGCATCCCAGACTCGACGCAACGCAGTGCCTCTTCGGCGGTACGGATTTTGTTCTGATAATTGATCTCAAACGACATTCGATCCTCTTTCACTTTCTTATTCAGACTTTCTAACGTTAATCCTAGTGCGTGCTCACCGGACTCGGAATCTCATGTGCCGCCAGAGCGCGCTCATATCCGATCGCCGCGTAGTAAATTGCGCGATCAAAAAACTGATCGAGCATTTGTAACATCTCCAGTTCCCCGAAGACATCTACCGTGCTCTCCGGCAAAGCTGCCTTTTTCAGGAACGTATACAGGTTTTCCTTGGTCAGGACGATCACCCAGACCAACTCACTGATCGGAACACCCTGGTGAACCCGGCGAGTGCCAATTTGTTCGTAGCGTTGCTCGATGTCGTAGCGTCCTTTGCCGAGGAGCCAGTCGCCCAGGTGGCGGTAAATTTCACTGACGCGGGATTTCAGCTCTTCAGGCGCAACATGCCGGTAAGAACGGGTCAGTTCGGAGTTTTGCACTTGCTCCAGGAGTCCGGCGGCGAGTTCGTCGGAGTGGGTCTCGATCAGACGGACGAGTCGATAAGCTAACATCATGACCGCGCCTCCCTTGACGCTTCATCGTCAGTTTCGGCTTGAATAACAAGGGTAGCGGTGACCGGCAGCACATCGATCAGTGATGATTATCACTCACGCAAGTAGTTGTAAAATGTGTAAGATCCGCCACTCTTTGGTGGCTACCGACCAACCGTCCGGATGGGTTGGATGGGCATTCAGGGACGTCGCCGCTCTTGGCGAGAGCTCCCTCGCGGGAACATAATTGGAAGTCCCAGGAGAAAGTATGAAAGCCCTCTCGCGATGCTGTCTGGCCTTGGTGATGGCACCCATGATGTGGGGTCAAACGACGCCCACCGTCGCCGCGCCAGTCGACAAGACGCTGGAAATAACGCCCTCCCAGAGTTGGACCGACTCCGGTATCGATCTGCATCTCGGCGATCTGGTTGAGATTTCCGCGAGTTCACTCGGAACAGGGAACAATCTTTGTGATCCGCAGGGATTGGCCGACCTGGCAAATGCGGGCAAACTGCCGCTTGAGTCTGCGCTGCCGGGAGCGTTGCTGGCGAAACTGCAGGAGAAATCGGACACTCTCCTGTTTGTCGGCGCCGCAAGAAATTTGAAGGTCACCGAGGCTGGACGACTCTTCTTGGGATCGAATCTCGGCGCGGCGGCAGGATGTACCGGAAAGTACTCCGTCAAGATTCATGTATCGCCGGGTGCAGCGAATGAGGCCGGATCGATCAAATCCAAACTGGCGAGCGCGGCGCAGATTTTTATGAGTGGGCAATTCGGCGGCGCAAAGACGACGACGGCCGACAATCAGGGAATGGCGTCGGACGCAAATTTGTCGTCCGGTTCGGCGGAGACTACAAAAGCCGCAGCCGCGCCCTCCGCAACGCTGGCTGTTTCTCGGGGGCTCTTGGATGATGCGCTCAGCAAAGACTTGCAAGCGCTGCCGCGGCGAGTCAATGACGAATTCCAGCACCTCGGCGACATGGTGAACTTCATCCTGATTGGCTCGGAGAAGCAGGTACAGGATGCTCTTGCCGCCGCCAACTGGCACGTTGCGGATACTTCGACTCCTGGTGCGGTCGCGAAGGCGATCCTGATGGCCACACAAAAAGAGGACTATCTGCAGATGCCGATGAGCCAGCTTTATCTTTTCGGGCGCGTCCAGGATTTCGGATATGAACAAGCCGAGCCGTACGCAATGGTTGCGAGCCGCCATCATTTCCGTATATGGAAGTCGACGGCCACGTACAAAGGCTTGCCGGTATGGGCAGGGGCGGGAACACACGATATCGGCTTTGAAAAAGATCAGCGCAACGGAAAAGTTACGCACAAGATCGATCCGCTCGTGGATGGAGAGCGCGACCACATCGGCGACTCATTACAGAGAGCAGGCCAGATTCGGGTCATGCATTACTTCACTCCAACGGATGCAGTCCAGGACGCCCGCAATGCCACGGGCGGCGGCTACCAGTCGGACGGCCAGGTGCTGGTGATGTTTCTGCAGTAGCCGCTGCGAGGTACCCCGGAGGATGTATGTCAATTCGCCGCGACCCGATCGCATGGTTAGGCTTGGCGCGCGAGGCAGTCTTTTTCGCTATTGCAGCCGGTGGCGGCATCACCGTGTGGATGCGCAGACGAAGTGCCCGCCAATGGCCCGCGACCTTTGGCAAGGTCGAGTCGGCCTCAAATTATCAGCATGACAGCACGTGGCTGACCGACATTTCCTATTCCTATACAGTCGCTGCGGAGTATTACTCCGGACAATTCCAATTGCGGGACAGGAGCGAGAAAAAATCTGACGCGCAGGTTCTTCGCTGGAAGGGACAAAATATCTCAATTCGTTATTCGCCAACCCGCCCCGAAATCTCCGTGGTGCGAATTGAAGATCAGGCCGCATGGCACGGCGAAGAATATCGAGGCCATTGATTACGACGCTGTGGGGATTGAGACTGATTTCTCTCTTCGATGCCTACTGCACTTTCGCGTACTCCGCCTTCGCTTGCAGCAGCAGTGGAACGTCAGGGTCGGCGTCTTTCCACATCGTGAAAAAATTCTGATAGGCAATGCGGGCTTTGGGGAAATCTCCTTGTTTCTGGTAGAGGCGTCCTAATTCCACTTGTGCCAGGGCGGTGATCATGTCCGGCCCGCGCGCGATCCTCAGGTTGAGAACCTGCTGAAAATCCTGTTCTGCCTCGGAGTAGCGCTTCGCTTGCGCATAAGCGACGCCTCGGGTGTATAGCGTTCCCGGACTGGCTCGCATATAGACCAAGGCAGTGTTGAGTTGGTCGATTGCCTTGTCGGGATTGGCCCTCCCCGCTTTGCCCGGCCAGAGATAGGCACTGCCACGGATGGTGGGAACGGCGACATTTTGCGCGATCGTATCGTTCGGCCGGTCGCGCTGAATATCATCGGCGATGCCGAGCACTCGTTGATCCTGCCGGGCCAGCGCTAGTGCCAAAGCCGCGTTCCACCGGACGTTCAACGTTTGCGACAGACGCAAGGCGGCGTTGGAACTGTTCACCGCCTCGGTCTGATTGCCCACGACCGATTCAAACGCTGCCAGTTGTGATTCCAGATCGGCGCGGCCGGTGAGGTGGAGCCGATCGAGCATGTCTTGCGCTTTGCGCGTCAACGCACGAGCCTGGCGCACCTGGCCGCGAGCGGTCGCTACTGCCGCCCGAAACTGAATGGTGATGAGTTCGCCATCCGGAGTCTCCGCACCAAGCTGGAGATCTTTTTCCATCTCGGCGTCTTTCCCTTCGGCCCAATCGATGGTGGCCAGCGTGTTGTAAAGGGAAGCTCCGCCCAGTTTCCGCTGCAGCGCGCTATTGATAGTGGCGCGGGCCTCTTCGACGCGGTTGAGCCCAACATAGGCCTGCACCATGTTGGAATATCCGACGATCATGTCGGGATCGACTTCGACCGCGCGGCGCGCATGCTCCAGCGCCTTATCGAACTGTCCCAGCGTGTTGTAGATACTGGCCAGGTTGTTCCAGGGAACTCCGTCGCGGGGATAGGTCTGGCTATAAATCTCGAGAGCAGTGATGCCCTTCTCCAGTTGTCCGCTGTCGCTGTAGTAGTGCGACGTGATGTAGAGCTTCTCGCGTTCGCTGGCGCGATCCCGGAGTTCAAACGCCTTTTGCCGGTTGGCTTCGGACAATTGTGTTTGCTGCAGGTTGTTGTACACCGCTCCCAGGCGTGCGTAGGCCATCGCAAACATCGGGTCAAGTTCCGTGGCGCGCTGGTAGTGGGGCACGGCTCCAATTTCGTCGCCCATCGCGTGCTTGTTATCTCCCATGCTCAGAGACTTCAGAGCATCGAGCGAGGAGGTTGTCGCTTGCGAGAGTGGGATATCGTATTTCTGCACTGAAGCGAGTGACTCACCTAACTGTCCGCGCAGTTCGCTGGCCGCTTTGTGCAGCACATTCAGAACATCTTCTTTGCGGTTGGCCTGCACTTGCTGGCGAGCCAACGTCTCGCCGGTACTGACGTGGACGGCCTCCAAAGTAATCGCGTAGTCATTGCCCAGGCTGGCAATGGATCCGGTGAGCAGAGCTTTGATGCCATCGCGCAGGCAGATTTCGCGGCCTATGTCGGTGGTGATGCGATCGTCTGGATTGCGCCCCATGAATTGTAGGGTCTGGCGAGCCTTTTGCTCGGGGAACACATTGAGATACGGCGATTGTCCCAAGTCGACGGCGAGCGCTTTCTTGAGCGTTCCGTCGAAGACTGGGTCGGCCGTGGTGTTCACGAAGTCGGTGATGAGGATGGCGTCCTTTTCCGTAAGTGCACGGCTGCGCTTGATGTAAACGAAACCGAGTCCGAGAACCACCATCGCAACGATGATCGAGGGAACCAGCCAGCCAGGAAACTTCCTCGGCTGCTTCGGCTGCGGCGCATAGCGAAGGTTCGAAGACGAGGATCCAGCGGCGGCGAGAATCGAATCGGATTCCGAATCGCGTTTCAGGCGCTTCAGGTCGGAGCGCACTTCGGCCGCGCTCTGGTAGCGGAGTTCCCGATCTTTCTCGAGCAATTTATTCAAAATCTGTTCCAGCTGCGGAGGAAGGTCCGGGTTCAGACGGACCGGCGATGTCGGCGGGCGGTTCAGGATCGCCTCAAAAATTACTGCTGATGTATCACCGCGGAAGGGAATCGCGCCAGTGGCCATTTCGTAAAGAACCGCGCCGAAGGAAAACAAGTCGCTGCGAGCGTCGAGTTCTTTGCCGCGGGCCTGCTCGGGCGACATATACGCCACTGTTCCGACGGTGGAACCTGGGCTGGTCAGGAAAGGCTGATCGACCGTGGCCGTGGATCCGACTGTAATGGCGGTCAACGCCGAGTGTTGCACGGTTCGCTTGGCCAGCCCGAAATCCAGAACCTTGGCCTGATGGCGCTGGGTAACAAAGATGTTGGCAGGTTTGATGTCCCGATGAATGATGCCTTTCGAGTGTGCGGCATCAAGCGCATCGGCGATGTGGATTCCGAGATCGAGCAGCCGGTCTAACTCTAAGGGTTGGCCATGGATGGCGTGCTTGAGGGTCTCGCCTTCCAGTAATTCCATGGCGATGAAGTGGCGGCCTTGATCTTGTCCGATCTCGTAGATCGTGCAGATATTGGGATGGTTAAGTGCGGATGCGGCCCGGGCTTCACGCTGGAAGCGGTCCAGAGCGCTGGCGTCCTTTTCTGTTTCCGGAGGCAGGAACTTAAGCGCGACCTTCCGACCCAGGTTCAGGTCTTCCGCCTCATACACTACGCCCATGCCGCCGCCACCCAGCTGCGAGAGCACACGGTAGTGGGAGACGGTCTGGCCGATCATGGTGAAGGAAGTCCCCGACGGGAGAATTCTCCGATGTTAGGCTGGGCTCCAGGGCAAGTCAAACACACGGCCCCTTTGTTTCTATACGATGCAGGCAGGTCGGTAGTTCGCCTAATTTTTTCGATTTCTGCCTGCTCACTTGGGATCACCCGCGGTCCTTTTGCTGACGTTTCCACCCACGAGACAACTCGACGGCGTTGGGTTGTTATAGTGCATGCTCCTCGCAGGATCGTGTTGCAACTCTCCCCATATCGCGGGCAAGGATTGCTGTAGTGTTCTTCATCACGCCGTGTGGCGAAGCGCAACAATCGTACTGAAACTCGCAAACCCATGCAGCTCAAGCACTTCGATCTTGAAATCGGGAGCGTGTTGCGAATTGCTTCGGGAAGTTGCTGTGAAACGCATCGATGCGTCATCGGGCGAATTTCAGCGGGGGGAACGGGTCATGCCTCCCGTCGCTTTGGAAGATGTTTCTTTTGATAGGGATGACTGCTGTCGCTCAACTACATCCGCGCGTTGGCCTGTGTGGCCCCGTGAATGCCTTTATGAATAGCGGCGAGCGGCAAGAAAACAAGAAGCCCTCGAACAACGAGGTGGGTTATGACAGTCATCCTGGTTCTCCTAACTTTTGCGACACTGCTAACGATCGATCACTTCTACAGCCAGAGAAAAACGGTACCGCAGCCTGCGCTGCAGGTGGCCAAGAATACGCCGCGATTGCAGCCCGGAGTTGTGGGCGGCTTCCAGGTTCCCGCGAATCTGCGTTATCACCCGGGCCACACCTGGGCGCTGAGCGAGGGGCCAAGCATGGTGCGCGTGGGCATGGACGATTTTGCCTCGAAGCTGATCGGCAAAGTTGAGCGCATCGTCCTGCCGCAGCGCGGACAGTGGATCCGCCAGGGACAAAAAATCGCGACCATATTCCGCGACGGCGCCGCAGTGGACATGGTTTCTCCGATCGAAGGCAGCGTTGCCGACGTGAATGACACCTTGACCGGCAACCCCCTGCTGACCCGCACTGACCCGTACGGAGAAGGCTGGCTGGTAACAGTCCACTCTCCGGATGCCAAGACGAATTTCCGCAACCTGCTGGCTGGCACGCTGGCGAAGTGGTGGACCGAAGAATCCGCCGGCCGCCTGCAGAAAAGAATGCCAATGATGCTGGGAGCCCTGGCACAGGATGGTGGCGTGGCCGTCGACAATCTGACCGACCAGATTCCAGATCAGCAGTGGTCCGAAATCGCCAAAGAAT
This sequence comes from Acidobacteriota bacterium, assembly GCA_016196065.1. Lineage (NCBI taxonomy): Bacteria > Pseudomonadati > Acidobacteriota > Acidobacteriota bacterium. The sequence goes on from JACPYL010000027.1 coordinate 507,758, forward strand.
TCTTCCTTTCGTAGGAGGAGAGACTCGACTTTCAACAGTGCTTGCTCGCCAGTATCGCTCCTGACCGCGACCGCCCAGCAACTCCCGGGCGGTCGCGTTTTTGGCTGGAAAATGCAACGTCAAGAGAATTGGTCACCTCGATTAGTTACGGAAGTTTGTCCCTAAAACCTGCGGTCCCTTCCCGCCATACCCAGCCCCTGATATCAATAAAGTTCCCCCTCGATTTTGCCCTTGGGAATCGCTCGCCGGGATCCCGGGCAGGAGACCGTAAGAATGGCAAGTCGCCCTCATTCATGGAGGGAGATGAACTCGGGAGCCCGCGCCTTCATCGCGGTCGTGGTGCTTTGCGGCACCAGTGTGCTCACCTATACGGTCCTGCACGGTGCGAGCCACAATCCCCTGAAGTTCTTGTGTTACCTGATGATCGCGCTGGTGGCTTCACGGTTGAAAGTGAATCTACCCGGCATCACCGGCACGATGTCGGTGAACTTTCTATTCCTGCTGCTGGGCGTTCTGGAGCTGAGTTTTTCGGAGACGATGGCGCTCGGATGCGCCGCTGTCGTTGTCCAGTGCCTGGACCGGCAGCGCCCCGCTCCCATTCAAGTTGCGTTCAATGTCTGTTCGACGGCGCTCGCGATCGCGGCGACGTTTGTTTCCTATCGCACTCCTGTACTTCATCGCTTAGTCGGTAACCCGTCCACGCTGCTGTTCCTCGCTGCCTGCGTCTATTTTGTCGCCAATACAGTTCCGGTCGCTGCTGTCATTTCCCTGACCGAGCGGAAGTCGCTGCGCAGGATTTGGGCCGATTGCTACTTTTGGAGTTTCCCCTACTACCTGGTCGGTGCGGGCGTAGCGGGGATGATGAGCTGGCTCCACGACTTTACGGATTGGCAAACATCGTTGCTCATCCTGCCCGTCGTATACCTGATCTACCGTTCCTACCGCTTGTATCTTGGCAAACTGGAAGCTGAAAAGCGGCACGTCGAAGAAATCGCTGACCTGCATATGCGCACCATTGAGGCGCTGGCACTGGCGATTGAAGCCAAGGATCAGACTACGCACGATCACCTACAGCGTGTGCGTATCTACGCGCTCGAAGTCGCCAAAGAGTTGCAGGTCAGTCCCGAGGAGCGGGAAGCATTGCAGGCCGCCGCTCTGCTGCACGACATCGGAAAGCTGGCGATTCCGGAACACATCATCTCGAAACCGGGACGTCTGACGCCGGAAGAATTCGAGAAGATGAAGATCCACCCCGTGGTTGGGGCGGAAATTCTGGAACGCGTCCGCTTTCCGTATCCGGTCGTGCCGATTGTTCGCGCTCATCACGAAAAATGGGATGGCAGCGGCTATCCGCTGGGCTTGAAGGGAACTCAAATCCCGATTGGCGCGCGCATTCTGGCGGCAGTAGATTTTCTGGATGCGCTGGCATCCGACCGGCAATACCGTCGAGCGCTGCCCTTGGACGATGCGATGTCGCGCATGACGGAAGAGTCCGGCAAGTCGTTTGATCCGAAAGTCGTGAACGTGCTGGAGCGTCGTTACTCCGAACTCGAGGTACTGGTCCGCGAGCGCATCGAGAGCCTGGGACTTGCGAAGTTGTCGACCGGAATGAAGGTCGAACACGGATTGGAGCCGGCGGCTGGATTCGCAACCACTACCAAGCCGACGCAATTCGCCGATCGCAATTTCCTGAGTTCGATCGCGGCTGCCCGCCAGGAAGCGCAGACCTTGTTCGAACTGAGTCAGGACCTCGGAGCCTCGTTAAGCCTGGGCGAAACACTTTCGGTATTTTCGGTGAAGCTGCGCGCGCTCGCGCCTTACGACGCGATTGCGATTTATGTCCGGCATGGCGAGGAACTGGTGCCGGAATATGTGAACGGCGACAACTTCCGCTTGTTCGCATCGTTGCGGATTCCGATTGGGCAAGGGTTGTCGGGATGGGTAGCGCAGAATCTGAAGCCGATCCTGAATGGCAATCCGTCGGTCGAGCCCGGATATCTGAACGATCCGTCAAAGTACAGTACGTTGAGTTCCGCGCTGGCTGTGCCTTTGGAAGGATTGCAGGGCGTAGTCGGTGTGGTCGCTCTATATCACGCGGACAAAGACTTCTTCACCTCTGACCATTTGCGCATCCTGCTCGCGGTGAGTTCGAAGATGGCGCTGGCGATTGAGAACGCACTGAAATACGAGCAAGCCGAGAATTCCGCGACCACGGATTACCTGACGGGCCTGCCGAACGCGCGTTCGCTCTTCCTGCAACTGGATCGCGAACTGGCCCGCTGCAAGCGCGACAACACGACGCTGACCGTGATGGTCAGCGACATGGATGGCTTCAAGCAGATCAACGACCGATTTGGACACCTCGAAGGAAACCGAGTGCTGCGCCTGTTCGCGCATTCGTTGCGGGAGACAAGCCGCGAGTACGACTACGTCGCCCGCATGGGTGGAGACGAGTTTGTCGTGATTGCCCCCGGACTGACTCCCGAAGCGTCCGCGCGCAAAGCGGAACAGATGCGCGAGCTTGTTCACCAGGTCGGCATTGAAGTTTGCCGCGAGGATATCCTCTCGTTGAGCGTCGGCAAGTCGGTGTATCCGGAAGACGGGCTGGATGCGGAGAAGCTGCTGACCGAAGCCGATCGGCGGATGTATACGCAAAAGCAAAGCCAGCCCACCCGCAAGAATCGCCGTCTGTATCCCCGCCACAAGGGCCGTCTGACCGCCGAGATCACGCAGCCGGGACAAGAGGGCGGGATGGTTGGCATCCTCACCAACTTGAGCCTGGGCGGGTGCTATGTCGAGACCAGTTCGATCCTATTGCCCAAGTCGCAAGTACGGCTGACTTTCTCGGTCGAGCATACGTCCGTCGCGCTGAATGGCGAAGTCGTGCGCATGGATATGGGCATTGGAGCGGCTCTGCGCTTCGTCGAGGAAAGCCACGAAAGCCGCAGCCGCCTGCAGAACATCCTCGAACAGATGGCCGGATCGGAAGAAGTACTGGAACGCCAGCGCAGCCGGAATGCCGCCGCTGGACTCGATATCTAAGCCGCAGAAATCCAGGCCAGCCTCGCCCGCACTGCCCCGATTGCCCGTTTATGGCGCCTATCGGCTATGATGGAGGTCCAGATATTGGAACCGCCTGGGGAACCTCCGGCATTCTCTTCATCTAATTAAGGGCAGGCGTCCCCAACCGCCAGCAAAAGCAGGGAGAAATCATGGCTCAAAATCACTATGTCAGCAAAAGCAAGCGCCGTCCAAAGAACACCAACCGCAAAGACTTTTCTCAGTCCACCATGGCTGCGGTGCGGGAACTGGAAGCGAAAGAGAAGAAGGCTGCAGGCAAGTAACAGAGGCAAAGACGGCCCCGGCGATCCGCACACTATTCGCGTGACCCACGGCCGGTGCCACAGCAGTTGCCGCAAGTCCCGATTCCTATATTGATCGTCGTTCGGCTCCTTTCTCCCGAGCCTTTGGTTTGCCCCCAAAGTCTGTTCGGAGCTTGGAGCCGACTTTGCTATGGAATCAATTTCACTCGTCGGCCATCGAGTCTCCCGTGGCCCGAGCAGGGAGAGTAGTTGGTGTTGACGCCTGTTAACAACAACTGAGCAATGATAGCCTTTCTGTCCAATATGGCTCTCCGTAAAAACAAGTTCCAAACTGCGCGAACGCGGAAGTTCAGGGAAAGCAAGTTAGGCCCGGAGGACGATCGCACAATCAGTCACGTCGAGGAGTTTGGTTGCTCGGTTGTGAGCGTTACGGGTTCGAAGCACGATCTTGGGTGGTCATACACGATCGGCATTTTCGATACGTGTGGCAAACCGGAAATCATTACCGTCGGACTACCCCCAAAAACCGCGCACTCTGCTCTCAATGAAGGAGCGAAGCTTTTGCGGTCCGGCGTTGATCTCAGTCAGGGTCGACGCCACGATCTAATAGGGGAGGTCGATTGCGAGTTCCGACCCGTGGATCCAAAGTGGGTGGAACACCTGATGGACTGGGCCGTCTGGTACTACGACGGCGTTGAGTTTCCCGTGCTGCAAGCCGTGTATCCAGACCTTGAGAACCGGTTCCCTGAGGACGAGGGGTTTGACCGAGCGTTTGAGCAACCGCTCATGCAGCCGAACGCCCCAATGGCTAGAGCCGAAAATGATTTTTGGGCATCAACTGACCCGACGAGCAGCCTATTCAGCTGGAAGTTCCCGGACCCTCCACACACAGGAGTCTACCTGTCCAAGACAGTCAACGAGGGGACCGAGCCGGTGACGTTCGTATCACACGATGCGGAAGATGGCGCGTGGCAGTTGTTGGGTAACAGTATGAGCGGCCCCGGTGGTGTGATCTCATGCTTTCACCACCCCATCGACCGCGACCCCAGCATTGCTGAATTGGCAGACCTACCTTTAGGTTGGTACGCCGAGCGCGACAAGATCGGAGAACCATGGGTTCGAAGAAAACGTGAGCCAGTCGATGCTTCCGAGTGATCTCTCAATTCGCGAAAAATCGCGATTGCACTCATTGCCCCCGCCAAAAAAATCATACTGGCTGTTCTGCCCGCGAGCATTCGATGCACTTGTGAGTATGTTTCGCGCCTTCGTTTTCGGCACAATCAATCAAAACAATGGTGGACCTTGGAGTAGCACTCTCGTCCGTTATTGTTCTGCCTCTCCACCATTGGCGCTAGCGATCCCCTTGGAAAATGACCACTGGTTCAGTTCAAGGACACTATGACCGGAAAGCAAATGCAACTTGCGGCAGTGATCCTGCTCATGAGTGCGCTCTGCTGCGCTCAGGCCTTCTACCACGCGCGCACTGACCTCAAGCCAATCAAGCCGATCAAGATGACATGGTCCCGCGCCAATGTCATCGTCGTCGATCCCAACTTTGGAAGCCAGATTGTCCGGATGACCGACCGCACCACATTCCAGAATCGATCTCTTCAGACCGCCGACTCTGGAACTCCAAATCTGTGGAACAAAGATTCCACCATGCTGGTGGTGCGCGATACCAATGCGACCAGTCTGGTCATGTCATTTGACCCTGCGACGATGAAGTCGCGTTTAAGAACTGACTGGCAATATGCCTTCGAAACCAGATCGTTGTCGTTCAGCCATCTCGACCCTCAAATCCTGTTCCTACTTACGAGCGCGCATTCAGACGGCCCCAAAACGATCCTTCAACGAGTAGATTTCCGGCAACAAAAGATTTCTGAAGTTTACGACTTCGCGAACTGCTTGCCGCCTTCCGTCCAAATCAACTGGTCCGGAACTCTTTCGGTGAACAATGACGACACCGTATTTACCGCGGCGCTCTCAGACAATGGTCAGGATTTGGGCATCTACGCAGGGACCTATACGATTGGCCAGGGATGTCGCGTGTTGAATACCAAGACCGGCGAAGTGACCGGGGACTGGGGACCGAGCGGGAAAATTTCTGTCCCGGACAGGTTTGGCCTGCACGCCATGAGCGCATCTGCGGGTGGCGATGTGGCGATCCTCTCCAGTGGCAAGTGTTGGACTGCTTGCGCTGACGGCCCTTACTTCTGGAATATTCCGACGTTGAACGTAAAAGCAGGAGTCGATCTCGGGCACAGCGCGAAGGGCTATTTGCAATTAATCACAGCAGAACATTTCGGACAATGGCGCGCTCAGCCGTATGACGATCCCACCGACAACCGGACTGTCATTCCGGCTCGTATGCTGCCTTCTAATGTTAGAGGAGACAAACACGCCAGTTGGAATAATGTCGATCCGAATGATCTGAACCCGTTTTTCTCCACCAACTCGCGTCCCTGGCCTCCGGAGGCTCCATGGGAAGATGAGGTGATCGGTGTCGATCCCGTCAGCGGAATCGTCTATCGCTTCAGCAGCACCTACAACAGTGGAAGGTCCCGCTACTTCATTGGCAAATACGCGGTTGGCGTAGTGTCCCAGGACGGAAAGTTCCTCGCATTTACTTCGGATGCGCTCAAGACGCTGGGCCTCGATGCGAAAGGACGCCACAGGGTGGACGTGTTCGTTGTCCGACTGGAATAAGACCGATCGAGCGACAGACTCCATGGGGCAGTTGTTGGTGCGAACGCCGGGGTGCTCCATCCATCTTTGCTAATCTCATCCAGTGCTTTATAGTCCACGGGAAGGTAGGCGGTCTGATGCCCGTAGTGTGTGTGTTTCTCGCATTGATTCTTTTCTGCTCTGCCGGAGCATTCGCCCAGGAGAAGGCGCAGCTCCCGCAACGCAAAGACTCCGTCACGGTGTCAGGTGGAATTTCCAAGGGCCAACTCGCCTTGGAAGATCGTCTCAACACGATTCTTTCCAACGCGGACCAAGCTCTTAAGGCTGGCCACGCGGGCGATGCGGTTAAGCAATACGAGGCAGCCATAGAAATGGTTCGCAAGGAGCCTCTTCTGGCGGAACAGGAGCAGCGGGTTTTGAGAAAAGTTGGCAATGGCTACGTTCAGGCAAATCGTCCCACTGATGCGATACCGATCTTCCAGAAACTGCTAGAAAGCGTGAAGGAGGATTGCGCCTCTGAGACAACCTCGGTGTCAACATGTGCAAGCGCCCAGCAAGACCTTGCCGTATCGAAGATGCACGCTGGTGATTTCGAAGGTGGATTGGCATCCTTGCGACAGGCAGAAACGAACTATTCCAAAGCTGAGAAGTTAAGCGGTTCCCATGAGTTCGCGATGATTCAGCTAATGGACCAGGCGAATGCGCGAGTGCTGATCGCAGTTGCACTTTTCCGGCTGGGTAAAACCGCCGATGCCGTAACAACCGCTGAAGGGGCAATTCCGCAGCTCAACCGCGTGAAAGATGACAGTGACATCAACGTTGGGATTCGAGAGAGTGCGGCGAGCTCAGCTAACAACGCTCAGACGATCCTAGCCCAACTCAAATCAGCACATTGATTGCCGGGTGCCCCATCCTTGCGCGTTTTCTGCGCAAGGGTGGGACTCCACGAAAGTCGCGACCATGGAATTTCTCCAGCCGCGCGCCCGAGTTTGACAAGGCTCGGACCCTCGCGGACGGATGCGCTCAATGAAGCGTCTCAGCTGCTTAGGCGGAAACTACACTGCGCTCGCATTGCCGTTGTGGAGTAGTTGGTGCTAACGCCTGATTACAGCAACTACCACACGGATCATCGTTATCATCAGCCGAATTGGGTGATTGCTGTACTTGTAGTGCCCTTTAATTGTGGCTACTATCGGAGCGAAACGGACATTGTTGTCGACTCGAAGCCTGCCGGAGGATCTGGAAGGGGTCACAAATGCAACGCGGCATTGCGGGTTTGTTAGGGTGCTTCACACTCACTCTGGGCCTGACCCTCCCTTGTTTATCCCAACAGAGCCATCCAAAACCGTTGCCGACGGCTGAGCAAGTTCTCGCTAGATTTGTTCAAGCCGTTGGCGGTACAACGGCACACGATAGCATCAAAACCAGCTTCAGCAAGGGCACTCTTGTCGACTGGGACGGGGATCGAATACATGTCGAGAAGTATTCAAAGCTGCCCGATAAGGAGTTAATGATCGAGCACAAGTCTGTGGAACTCCGACAGGGATATGACGGGAAAGTACGATGGGTTAAGGAAGGCAATCATAAACCCAAGCAAGTCAAGAACTGGCCCAAGGATGAAGTGAACTTCGAAGATATTGTGCACTGGAGCGATAAGTTCACGAAAACTGACTTTCGCGGGGAGGTTGATATTCTCAATCGGCAGGCTTACGTGGTGGCGGTAGTCGGCCGTCGCCCGGCCACTCTCTATTTTGACCAGCAAACGGGTCTCTTGCTCAGGAAAGATACCAGTTTTGACCGACCGGTCGAGACCTATTACTCAAACTATCTAGAAACCGAGGGGGCCAGACTACCCTGGCACATAGAAAATGTCGTTAGGCCAACCGGCAAGAAATATGTCTCGGACGTCACCGAGGTCAAGGTTAACGTACCTCTAGATGACGCAATCTTTGCGATGCCTCCCCCGTAAGCTCGCTAGCCACCGGTTCGACTAGTAGGGTCCGTCGTACACTCGACTCGCCAGAAAGCAGCCCTCTTAACCGTAGTTGACGTAACATCGCAATCTCACCAACAATCGCCGGGTGCCCCATCCTTGCGCGTTCTCTGCGCAAGGGTGGGATTCCACGAAAGTCGCGACCTTAGTGAAATTTCCTGACTTCAACAATTGTTAGTCGCAACACCGCCTTGAGCCAAGAATTCATGGTAAGAAAAGGTCCATCATCACGGCGGCGTTGCTTTTGGCCGTCTCTCAAAAAATCTGATACGCGAATGTAACCGATTTTGTGGCTTGTGGATGCACCTCAAAAATGGTGCGCGAATAGACGGCCCCGTCACCGTGAAATGGCGTGGATGCACTCGAGATATTGCAAAAGTCGAAACCGGCTTTCGGATTTGCTACCACTCCGGCCTCTTCAATGAATGCTGCTGCGTAATTGGAGGGATAGAGTGTGGCCCGGGTGCCATCCTGATTGTAGGCCCATGAGAGGATTAGCGAATGATCGAGCCAGTTATTGGCGGTATTATCGATGTCGAAATCTGCCACTCGCGTGACTGTGACTGTCGCGGGGTTGACACCTCGTCCCACCTCGCTAAAGACTGCCATCTTCACCTGAACCAAGTTACTGGCAGCGACCTGGGTAATCGTCTCGGTCAGATGGTATGGAACCATGTCATAAAAAACCAAGATAGGCAGGGTGCCGGTTCCATTTGGCTGTGTGACCCGAACTGGTCCATCCCAGCCGCCATTGCCCAGAGAGCCGTAATCGAAACCACAGCCGCCACCAAAATCGGAATTGATTCTGACCGTATACCCGGACACACCTGAAGTTGAAAGTTGTTTGACGCCGTTCGCAGTAATTTCCGCGATGTTTCCGGTGCTGCTGACACAGAATTCGAATGTCTTCCCTTTCTTGCTAGTTTGGAATGTGTATGTGCAGCTGTTTTGGGCGTGCGCGCTCAATCCGAGAAAAAGGAACGCTATGTTCGCTAGTACGACGACTAGTCGCAGACTATTGGCTTTCATTTCACCCTCCGAGGATCTCCTTGGTTTAGAGCGTCCTTATTGAGTTATTGCGCAAAGCGCAAGAGAAATGGCTCAAATTCCGTCCAAGGCCTCCAAGTAGAGTTCATTTCGGCCAGCCCTCCTCCGGTCTCCTTTATCCAGGGTCTGAGCAGAATTGGCCAGCCGGGTGCCCCATCCTTGCGCGTTCTCTGCGTAAGGGTGGTGGGGTTCCACGAAAGTCGCGACCATGGGATTTCGCCAGCCGCGTGCTCCCGAGTTTGACAGGGCTCGGACCCTTGGGGACGGATGGCTCAATGAAGAGCCCCAGCTGCTTAGGCGGAAACTACACTCCGCTCGCAATGCCCTCTTGGAGTAGTTGGTGCTAACGCCTGATTTCGCCAGTTACCCTTGATTGGCATATCATACGGACGTTCGCGGGCCTCGGAGAGGCCGTTAAATGGTCGCATTCGCGTTCTCGGCATTGGTGATGCTGGCGATCGTCAGCATTGTGTTCCATTGGGCCATGCGAGTCCAGTTGATGAAAGGGGATTCATCCAGAAACAGAATCGAGTGGCTGAGTTTCCGTGGCGGTAATGACGTTTTGCAGACCTATGAAGCCCTGTTTCCCCGGAGCGTCCTACCGCGTTTCTGTCGGTTGGTATTCTGGACGGGCATTGTTTCCGGTGTCGTAGGCCTGTGCGCGATGGTCATTCTGAAAGCGGCTGGGAGGTAAGTACTGCCGACCGGAGTGGCCCGTCTCCGAATAGTTGGTGTAAACGCCTGCTTTCAACAATTGCACGAGTGTAGTGTCATATAATCGTCAACCGTTATAGACAACCTCACACTAGGACCGTGCGTTATGCAGGTAGCGATCAATCCCTTGATGGCGATATTGCTTGCAGCCACGCTGTTTGGGCAAACTCCGCCACCGCACCCGGATCGGAGCGACCAGAAAATCAAGGCGCGTTTGAATAAGATGCTTGCGATAGCGAAGGCGGATAGAGAAAAGGGGGACTGGGCGGGCGCGATTTCTGTGCTGCAGGATGCAACGACGCTTGATCCTTCGAGGGACCTGCTGTGGGCCAAATTGGGGGAAGCCTATCAAGGTGCCAACAACTATCAGGAAGCAGCCACCGCTTATAGGAAAGCGATTGTAATTAAGCCGATTGGGGCCTATTACAACAATTTAGGCGAAGCATATGTCAAGTTGCGCATGACCGGTGAAGCTGTGCAGGCGTATAAGAATGCTGTGGCGGTAGATTCCACAGCCGCCTATCAATACTATTTCAATATCGGCGCGATACTGACAAACACTGGAGATTTGGAGCAGGCGAATGCCGCCTACAGTGACTCGATCAGGTTAAATCCTCAGTTCGCGATGGCTTACTACTTCAAAGGCACAAACCTACTGAGCAAGGCGCAAGTAGTTCATGCAAAAGCGACTGTGCCTGATGAAGCATTGCAGTTGCTCCACAGATATCTTGAATTGCAGCCAACCGGAGCCTACGCGATTGCTTCACATCAAGTCATCGCCTTCCTAAGCAGGGACATCAGGACAACCTACACGCGACAACCCACTGGTGAACAACCAGAGAATGGAACACGGACACTCTCTCAGTCGGAGGCCCAGTCTTTACCGATTTGGAAGGTTCAACCCGTTTACCCAGAACTGGCGAGAAATATAAGGATTCAAGGGCAGGTGATCCTTGACGCCCTGATCGCGAAGGACGGGACCGTTCTTAGTTTGAGCGCCCTTTCCGGCAACCCGTTACTCATCGAGTCAGCCTTGGATGCAGTGCAGCAGTGGCGATTCAAGCCAGATAGCATTCTCGGTATGCCAGTGAGGATGCGGACGCAAGTGCGAGTCGAATTCGTCCTCGAACGTTGACTAAGGTGCTTCGGGACAAAAGGATCGTTGAGCGTGCCTACGCGGACCTTTGGTGAAGAACGCAATTACACCAACAAGCCAGCCCTATAGGGCCGAGGCGAAGTAGTTGGTGTAATCGCCTGTTTTCGTCAACAGGCTTTGTGCAAACATACTCGCAGAAACCGGCAATGGGCATTCATCTCAATCAGAACGAAATGGAACGGCTTCAAGATGACGAAATGGAACGGCTTCGGGCTCCGAAGCTATCACGAGCCTACATGCGTCTTGCCTCAGCCCAGGTTGTTGACCACGAATTTCGTGGCAAGTTCGGACATCCCACAAGTTATGCGTTTGTTCAATTTGAATGTGCTCCTGCGAACGAGTTGAGTTTTGAGTCACGCGCAACTTGGCCCGCCACAGTGTCGGAGGAATATCGAGCGAAACTCGAACGAGCGGTGGCGGAAGCTGTTGCTGACGTGTTGCTCGAAGGTGTTCACCAGCACTCAGGCTGCACGGTTGTGTTGGCGAAGACTCGGTACGATGAGGTTGGCAGTAGCGAAGCTGCCTTCATGAAGGCAGCCAACGCCGCGATGCGGAGCTTGGTCGCGAGCAAATGGGCGTGGGCGGGCGGGCCAGAAACGTCGGGTTCTCTTGAACCATTGGCGTAACATCGCCATTACACCAACTACCCCGCTTCGGCAGGGCGCGGGTCAGTTTGTGTGTAAACGCCAATTACAACAAGAACGCCCTTTGCTCCGGTTTGTGATAGATTTCCGCTCGAATAGTTGTGCGTTGAGTGCCCAACTCCAACGAAGGAAAAACATCATGAAGATCGCGCCGCTAGTTGTACTCGCCATCGTTGGCGCTCTCGCAATTGCACAACAGCAACCTCCATCGGCTCGGACGCCGTCGTCTACAACCGATCACGCGCTTGCCTCCGCGCAGATGCGTAGCATTGCGGATCTGCTTAAAGGCGCGTGGGCGATCACTTGGATTGACCTCAATGGACGTGTAATCGGAAGTGGCGAAGAAGTCTGGACGGTCGCGCCCGGTGGAAGCGCGTTGATTGAAGAAAACCGCTCCAAGGTGAACGGTGAATTGGCGGAAGATTACGCGGCGATGTGGTGGGACAACAAAGCACAGAAGGTCCACGGAATCTGGTGCGACCCCACCATCAACGACGAAGGCTGCAGCGGATTCGATGTCACGCTCGAAGGCAAAGATGTCGTACTGCAGGGCGAGTGGGAATACCAGTCAAAGCGGCAGGCTTGGCGAGAGGTCTTCAGCGGCACCCCAGCTGCGATGACCCAGACTCTCTACATCGGCGAGCCAGGAAAAAAGTTGAAGGTGGCAACTATTATTCGGGGCGCAAAGCCCTGACGAGAGGAGCCCGCGAGCCGCAACTGACACTAGTTATCCCGCGGGCCACAGCCCGGCCCGTGGCGGAGCAGTTAGTCTAATCGCCTGTTTTCGCCAATCATCACTCCGCAAGAGAAGCCGCCCCGCACGGTCTGGTCGCGTGGCTGCCCGACTCTTGCGCACAGAACACACGAAAACAGGGCGCCCGGCACCCTCCTAAGCGCTTAATCAAACAAAAATCAGAAATTCCTCAAGACGCCGCTTTCGACGGTGATGTTCAATCGCTGCCAATCGGCCGCAGGCCGGAGTACTACAATCGCAAGCTATTTTTTGTCTAAAGGGGTGTAAACAATGAAGAAACTTTGTCTGATTCTTGTAACTCTGGTTCTCGCAACCGGTGCCGCATCGGGTGCGGCCACGACGGAGAAGTGGGTGAATGGCTGGAGCAACTTCAACGAGCCGCTGAACCTCACAAAGAGCAAAGTCCAGTGGTCGGTGGCGAAGAACAAGCTGACCGTGACGTTTACCCTGGTCGGCGCAACGCCGAGCAAGCTCTATGAGGTGGGTATCGAAATTTTCTGCACCACGACTCTCCCCACGTTCGGACAGTTTCCGATCGCCACCCCGGCCGGCGGAGGCACCTGCCCTCTCCAGACGGTTCAGGGGGTGACCAAGGGTTATGCCTGGGCTGCGGTGGGTGTGATCACCCCGGACATCCATGGCAACGGGACGTTCAAGGTTGTCGTCGGCCCGATCGCTTCGGGAACCTATAACGCCGAGTTCTTTGCCCTCGATGGAGCAGGATGCGGATTGATTGGCGGCGGAGGCAACGGCTCAGACTGCAATGTGGACTTCCAATCCCCCGGCCCGACCTGGGGAAACGCAATCACATTTACGATTCCGTAGTCGCAGACAAGAACTACACGTCGTGTCCTTGGAGAGCGGTTTTCGTGGAGTCCCACCTTGCGCACCGTGCGCGCAAGGGTGGGGCACCCGGCACCCGCAACCCGGCCCATGACTCAGTAGCGCCAACTCCATACCGGATTGCCTTTGTTGTCGCGGAGGATGAGGGTATCGGTGCCCTTGGCGACTTCGCGCGCGAGAATCAGGTCGGCGTCGCCTTGTTTTACTTTTGCGCCGAGAATGGCGATTTCGTCCCCTTTGGCGAAAGTCGTGCCCATGTCGTCGAGGAAAGATTTGGGGCAAAGATAGACATCCACGGTGTCCGCGCCGATTCTTGCCACCAGATGGACGATCTCGTGGGGTTTCGCGGGAAGTTTCAATTCCTCGACGGTCGCCTTCATCTTTGTCTCGGTGCTGATGTCGTATTTCGGCGGAGGTGCGTCCTGAGGTTTTTGCGCGACTACCGGCAGGGTGAACAGTGCGACCGCCGGGAGAATGAGTTTCCGGAAACGGCGTGACAGGTTGGTGTGAACGGAACGGCCCATGGCTTTTTCCTTTCTGATCCAGACGGAGGATTCAAGCCATACTGGCGAACGGGAGTATCGTACTCCTTATTTTGATGGATGGGCCTAGGTTCTGCTGTTCTGTGGACCGGATCAGCCCGACAATCAACCGTACCCGGGCGCCCCATCCTTGCGCGTTTTCTGCGCAAGGGTGGGATTCCACGAACGTCGCGACCATGGGATTTCGCCAGACGCGTGCCCGAGTTTGACCCGGCTCGGCCCCTTGGGGACGGATGGCTTAATGAAGCGCCTCAGCTAGTTCGGCGGAAACTACACTCCGCTCGCAATGCCGTTTTGGAGTTGTTGGTGCTAACGCCTGATTACGCCATCTGACGCCCTCTGATTGAAAAAGCCATAAGAACGAGAATATGCTTGTCGTTCTATGGAACGCCCCACAGGTGTGACAATCCTTGCATGGCTCTATTTTTTCGGAGCGTTTTCACTCGTCATTGCTTTGATCCCAAGTCCCGCGTTCAACCCACTCCAGCGGCCCGGATTCTTAGCACTGACGATGGGAAGTCTTATCCTCTGCCTCGTTTTAGGAATCGCACTGTTAAGAATGAAAAGGTGGTCCCGTTGGTTAGCGATCATAGCCAGTGTTACGCACTTGCTGGCTGCGCTTCGCGAAATTGCTGTAGCCCAAAGCTCTATTGTCGTAGTCCGCGCCGGTCTCGGCATGTTGTTTTCCGTTTGGGCCATCTGGTACCTGACTCGACCGCGGGTAGAGACAGCCTTCCAGAGCGTCTGATTGCTTGTTGGATTTCGTCAATATTAGTCTCCGCTCCGGTGAGTACGCTCTCGGCGAATAGACGGCGCAAGCTTGTGTAATCGCCTGTTTACAACAACAATGCTCGCTGGAGTTCCTGTTTCATCCTTCGGGAACGGAACTATGATTGTCCAGCTCTCGTATTCATACTCATGCCGACGCGCGTGGCAGTTCTATTTCTTGCTCTCCTTTTGCAAACAATTGCTTTGTTTTCAACTTTCGCTTACGCCCAATGCGATGCCTCACACCTACCGCCGGGCTTCGCGGAGGTGACTTCTCGGGCTCGCGCTCTCGTGGACAAAAGCGAGGTGCCTTCCATTTCCTTCGCTGTCGCTTCTCACGGCACAGTTCTGTGTGAAGATGCATTCGGTTGGGCTGATCGCGAGAAACGACTTCCGGCTAGTCCAAGAACCGTATACGCGGCCGGGTCGGTTGCAAAGTCGATCACAGGCGCGGCTGTATTCCTGCTCGTGAATCGTGACAAACTTCGGCTGGATGCGACCCCTGAACAGTACGGAGTTCACGTTCCGGCCTACGCCGGGAGAGGAATGACGATCCGTCAACTGCTGACCATGTCTGCAGGTGTCCCGCACGGCTGGTTCTACGATTATGAGCCAGGATCGCATCACCGGGATGCACTGAACCGATATGCCATCAGCGCCTTCCCGCCCGGTCGCTACTTCTATTACTCGAACTTTTCTTTCGGAGTGCTGGGGGAAGTCGTGGAACGGACTGCCCGACGTCCCTTCGAGGACTTCGTCGGGGAAGGGTTACTGCGGCCACTACAAATGCAATCCAGCGGTTTCAAACCTTCAGAGAAGAACTTAAGTACTGGATATGAATCTGGCAAAGCAGTACCTCGCCATGATTTTGAACCGGTGGCTGGCGGCGGGTTCTATACGTCTGCCCACGATCTTGCTTTGTTTGGCAATTTCCAGTTGGACCCCTCACAAAGACTGATCAGGCCGGACTTAATGCGAGATATGCATACCGTGCCCAAAGGCCATGAATTGGACTGGCGTTACGCGAATGGTTGGGGAGTTTTAGCGCTGGACAAGGATACCCGCGTACTCGTGAGCAATGGTCGGGTCCTCGGCGGATCGGCGATGCTTCTCGTTCTGCCCGAAGAAAGCGTGGTAATCGCCTGTCTGACGAACGTGTCAAGTGATGCAACCGATGATCTCGCCTTCCAGTTTGCAAACGTATTTTCTAGTGGTTTCTTGGCTCGCCTTGAATCCTTACGGAAACAGGTGGAAGCGGCCGAGGCGCCGCAACCTTTCCGTGTCAATGAGTCCATGCGCGGAGCGTGGGTTGGCACGATGCGTACACCGACGAGGACCCTGCCCGCCGGTCTTCGCTTTGCCAAGGACCAGTCCGAAATACGAGTCGGCAACAGGTCTTTCGTTCCCATCAAGGAGTTGAGAATCGAACAGGGATTCGTGATGGGAGAAGCGGACATAAGTATTGACTTACCGGAGACCCGCACGCGTACGACGAAGTTGGAATTGCAGCTGCAATTCATTGACGGTAAGCGGTTTGTCGGAGCTGCCAGCACAGTGTCAACGGGCGATCTGCCAGGATTCAGCCTGCCCGCATTCATCTCGCTCGTAAGGGAAAAGCATTGATGCCCGCGTGCCGTGTGGCGATTGCTGTCGTAACATCGCCATTACACTAGGTTGCGCTTTCTTTTCGCCTGTCCGGCGAACAAACGGCCCAAGCTGGTGACAACGCCTGATTGCAACACTTGCGACCGCCCAGCGCTCGTCTGCCCCTCATTGCGACGGGAGGATTCTTCCTGTTAGCGGTGGCCTCGGTTTTACTCGCGCGTTCGGTAGTTGGCGTTAAATCGCTATTTCACCAACAATCGCCCCAGGAAAAAAAGTATTCGAGGCGCAAAGCCTCTGACGAGGGCCGCCCGCGAGCCCTAACTGACACTAGTTAACCCACGGGCCACAGTCCAGTCTGTGGCGGCGTAGTTAGTCAATTCCCCGGTTTACAACAACCATGGAAATCTCGCTTACTTCAGCGTAAGCTGCTGCTGGTTTCCCGAACGCAGGGCAGGGTCACTTTCCTGAGGCAGTAATGGACAATGCTTCAATTCTCTCGCTGACTCCTAGCGATCCGATTGACACGGCGACAGTAATGTTTGAGCCTCAGCCGGTGCCACGGAGTCCGGCCCTTGCTTTCCTGCTTTCCCTCGCCCTTCCTGGAGCCGGACAGACCTACTGCGGCAAGACCTCGCGCGGCCTCTGGACAATGGCAATCTTCCTGCCAGCTCTAGCGTTAACGATCCACTTCACGCGACAGCTCGGAAGCCCGGAAGGGAAAGTGGACGCTCTCTTCTGGGGCATATCCCTTCGGATCACTCTTTTTCTTTACGTGTTTGCGTTTTTGGATGCTTTCTTCACAGCCCGCGAGATGACCGCCGGGACGGATGCCTTTATCGCTGAGAGTCCTCGCGTCGCCGCGATCCTAAACCTATTGACGCGAGGCTTCGGTTATTTCTATCTCGGCCAGCGTAAGCTTGGCCTCACTGTTTTTTTCGGCCTCATGTTTTTTCAAGGACCGCTCGCGCAGGCCGCCGGTGGCGGTCTGGTTCTTGAGTTCATCATGGCCGCCATCGGCGTCCACGCCTACAACATCGCGCGCCGATCAGAGAAAGAGATTCTGGCCACGGTACGATTACCAGCCGAACCTGCGCCTTCAAGCGGATTGCCTCTGGCGATCCCCATCGGCCTCGCAGCGGTGATGGCAAGCGGTTACGTCGCTCTGGTGTTCGTCGGACTCCTTCTGCCCGACTATTCCCACGTCGATCAATCCAGAGCACATGTTGTGCAAGACTCTGAAGGCGTGTTTTATCAAAACCCGGCTTACGACATAAGCTTGCGGGCACCGGCCCAGTGGACGGTAAAGAATGACGCGCCGAACTACATGCTTCTTGCCGTGCGCTCGGATCGCGCGTGCAGTGTGACGCTGCAACCGATTGCGTGGTCACCCCTGCTTGGACTGGATTCCTTCAAGGGGCAACTGGCCTATCAATTTTCAAAAGCGAAAGGACTGGCCGGAGAGGTACTCGATGAGCAGCCGGCCGTTCTTTCAGGGCTTGATGCGCGGGATATTCGCGTCTCCGTTACGGAGAGAGCACAGCGCCTCATCGAGCACCGCATCATCGCCAGAAGTGGCCTGACCCTCTACGATGTCACTACCGCCGAATTGGCCCCAGACGAGGGAAATGTTGCCGAACTAAGCTGTGCCTCTGATTTCAGTTTTATCCGCAAGAACCTTGTGCTTCCCCACTGACTTGAAAGCGAGAGAGTTGGCATTGCCTTCTCTTTCACTGCGAAACGCGTCTCAGTCTATTTGCCCGCAGCAAGTCAGCGATTGTTGTCGGGAATGTGTGATGACGCCGAGGGCAATGTCCACGTGATGGTATTGGACTTCACCAGCGGCAATTCTTCCATTTTCTGCCCAGCGGCCTTGTCCGGATAGTCAAAACGTACAATTTGAATGGAATACTTGCCGGGCTTTCGGATGTCCCAGATGGCGTCATTCGCGTCGAATGCGTCCAGGGTAATCACTCCGCAGAGGTTCTCGCCCGGCCCCAGGTTCCAAATATGACTGGCATCGGTGCCGCGGTCGCCGCTCTGAAAAGATTTCAGTCCGGCTGCAATTCTCTCCTTGCCTTTCTCGTTGAATGGCACCGGCACTCCGTCCTTGTCGCGAAGCGAGATTTCCTGGTCGAAAGTTCCATTGTCGACCCGGATTGCATGATCGGAGATATTGGTCTGGCATATTCTCAATCCGAAGCGACGATCTGTCGTGAATGATTCTTCGGGACCAATTGTAATAATGAATGGCGGATGCAACTCGACGGGACGTCCTACCGCGACATGCACGGTGTTCGACTTCACCGGCAGGTTAGTCGTTGGATCAGTCAAGACTACCTGGATCGAGTAATTGCCCACGCTGCCAACGTCGTAAATGCCCCCAACCACCCTTGTCTGTTCTACGGTCTCGCCGGGGGAAATTGGAACAAAGGCGAAATCGCCTGCAGGCATCTCCTCCCCGGTTAGTAGAGCCTTCCCCTGCTTTGTCAGCAGCACGGGATTCCCGAGACCGTCGCGAACGTCCCATCCGAAGCCAAACTCATCCGGCTCTTTTGAGGTGAAGTCTCGATTTCGCCCGTTCCAGAGGGCGAGATTGATGCTCTGAGCCGATAGGTTCCTCACGGAAACTTGGATCGGTATTTGCCAGCCTGCTTTGACCGATGCGAACGGGGACCTGATCGTGATCGCAATCGCCGGCTTCAAGGGCTGCGTACCTAACACGGGAGATGGCACACGGAACGTGAGCACGTTCGATTTGACTTTCAGCCCGGTCGCCTGGTCCATCCTGTACACCTGAGCCTGATACTCGCCGGCCTTGCTGAGATCGTAAAATCGATTCAGGATTACTTGTGCCCGCAGTACTTTTCCCGGCGCGAGTGAAACAGTAAATGCACTTGATGTTGCGCCAGGACCGTTGCGAATGCCTCTTCCAGCTGGCGTTTCCGGTACTGGAAGGCCCGCATCATCGCGAAGGTCAAGCTGAAACATCTGCCACCCCGGCCATCCGGGGATCACCCCGTAGCCAATGTCATTGTTCGATGTGTTGGTCATCGCAATCTCCAACAACATCTCAGACTCGGCTTTGACGACTGGCGGGATGCTGATGCTGATCGAGAACGAGGGTCGTTCGGGTTTCGCTGGTGGTTGGGAAAAGGTCAAGTGGGGCGTCGCGATCCCAACCAGCAATAAGAGGCATTTCAGCAAGTTGCTCACGGCGTGCGCTCCTTATGTGGAACTCGCGAAAGCGTAGGTTGCGACATAGGGCATGAACTGTCAATCGGCGTAATAGTAGGAACGGCCTCGCTGTTGTTTCTTGCACCACTTATTCGGCCGTAGTTGGCTAGAAACCGCCATTGCACTCCTTTCCCGAACGCCATCGCCAGTCCGACATCGAGTGGTTATCTGGATTGGGGCACAGATTTTTCCGTCAGCGTTCGGATCAGATCCACTTCGGATTGCCGATACGGAGTCCCGTCGGGACGCAGCACTTCGTGAAACCATACCGGTGGTTGGTTCTGGACGTAGGGATGCTCCCATGACTCCCAGGGAAAGTAGGTCTGCGTTTTACCGGCGACGAATCCCCAGTTGATGGCTCCGACATGCTCTTGCTTTGCAATCGGCAACACGCCGTCGAAGGTGCTGCCCACTGAACGCGCCATGTATTCCGTGCAGATCACGGGCCGGTTGTACTTCTTCAGCCACGCTACCTGGCGCTTGAAGTATTCCGGCCAGCTGTAGTTGTGAAAGGTGACGATGTCGGACTCGCGCAGTTGAATCTGCTGGAGTTCTTCCAGATTGGCCCCGTCAGGAGAAGTGTCCACAGCCCACACTCCGCTGGTGAGCGGCTGCGTCGGCTTCGCTTCCCGGGCCCACGCGAATACCTGAGGCAAAAGCGCTGCCACTCGGGCGACTTTGTCTTCCCGCTTCAGTTCGGTCTTCGGATAATTGCCGGTGTTGTCGGCGCCGGGTTCGTTCCACACATCCCACGCCAGAATCCGATCATCCTTGCCGAATGTTCCCATGACGCCCAGGACGTATTCCTTCAGACGTGGATATTGATTCTTGTCGGCCAGCGCGGTCGCACCGGGACTCTGCACCCATCCTGAGTTGTGAATCCCGGGAGTAGGTGCATGTTGCAAACCAAGACGAGGCAATGGATCCCAGCACGAATCGAACAGCACCAGTACCGGGCGGATATGGTGGCGGGCCGCGATCGTCAAAAAGGCGTCGATACGTTTTTGAAAGCCGGCTGCATCCTGCTGCCAGAGCAGATCGTGCAGAAAGACGCGCATGGTATTCATACCCAGCGCTTCCGCCCAGGTGAATTCCTGATCGATCTCAGCGGGATTGAAAGTTGCTTCCTGCCACATTTCCAACTGGTTGATCGCAGACCGAGGGACATAATTGCTGCCCACCAGCCAGGGTTGGTGCGCGTACCATTCGTTGGCTTTCTGCTCCGTCCAGCGGGCTGTTTGTGCAGACACGGGGACGGTGCACAACACGGCGGTCGCGACCAGGGTCACGAAAACGAACATAAGTTTCTTCACGGTTTGTACTCCAGTGGTAGTTAGTCGCCGTTCATGGCCAACGCGGCCATCGGACGAATCTGCACGAGCGGCGTCATCGACGTCGGCTTCCCAGCCTTGCGCAGCATATTCGCAGATGGGATGCCGGTGCGGTAGTAAGACTTCTCGCAGTCCGCGGTCGAGGGGCCGCGCATGCTGCCTTCCATGTAGGCCAGTCCCGGACAACGCGTACAGCTACTGACGTGGCTGCATGACGAACACGTAGTCAGGTCTTTCGCCTTGATGGAGCGCACTTCGTTCATCTCCGGCGAGTGATTCCAGATGTCGATGAACTTCTGCTGTCGCACATTACCGGTCGGCAAAGGGAACTGCACGCAGGGGAAAACGTCTCCGTAGGGAGAGATATAGCAGAAAGAATGGCCCGCGCTGCAGGAGTAGCCTTCCATGTCATCGTCGGTGACCGGCATCGGCGGCGCGCAGAACTCTTCCATGTTGGGAACAAGGTTGGGATTCGCGAAGACGCTCGGCAATTCCTCGCCAGCGATGCGCAGGGAGAGAACGTCCGTGTTGCCGTCCATCATGGGCGTAATCGTCGGATCGAGCGTGTAGTGCGCTCCCAGTTCGGTTGCCAGTGCCTGAACGCCGTCGCTGTCGTGGCGGTTCAAGGTCATCATCACGTTGGCGACAGTGACTTTCAATCCCTGCTCGCGCATGAAGCGGATCGCTTTGATGGTGCGATTGAATGATCCGGGAAGTTTCGTGATCGCGTCATGAACTTCGGCACGATGTGAGTACACGCTGATCTGGATCGTGTCCACGCCGAGATCGCGAATGCGCTTTGCTTCTTTGGCGTGAATCATGACAGCGTTTGTCTTGATTTTTACGTTGAACTGCAAGCGGCGCGCGTACTCGAGAATCTCAAAAAAATCGCGGCGCAGGAAAACTTCTCCGCCACTGAATGTAAGAAAGAAAACTCCCGCGTCGGCCAGTTGATCGAGGACGCCTTTCATTTCGGCGGTTGTCATCTCGCCATGGTCGTCGTGATCGAGGTAACAGTGCACGCAGCGCTCATTGCAGCGATAAGTGACATCCAGATGCACGCTGATCGGCACACCGAGGTCGAAAGCCTTCTGGCTCATTTCATTAAGCAGGCTCATCGGGCCTCCGGCGATTGCGGTGTTGCATGTGTGTCGGAAAACGGCTGATCGGACACTACGAGAATCCCGTGCTGCGAAAGCTCGCTGACAAATTGTTCCGCGTCGCGCTGGGCCTGATCGGGTTCGATATCAAATTGCCCGCAGATCTTGTGGCTGACAATTTCACGGAGCGGAGTGCGTCCATCGGCGGCCTGCCAGATGGCGGTGGCGACTTCGTTCAGCGTGAAGAACGTCGAATCCATGGAATTCATCACCATCATTTCGCCGGCCAGCATGCGGGCGGCGATGGCGGAACTGCGCGCGATGTAGGTATCAGACAAGGGTCGGCATCGCCTCGAAGTTGCGGATTTCATTCCAAACGCGCGTATCAGGATAAAACGTCAGACGGCGAACGGGAACTCTTTGAACAAAATCACAGGCGGTCGCGAGAAGCTTCTCCACCAGTTCGCTGTCCTCGGCAAAGAAAAGAATGTTGCGCATCAGGCGGCGAACGGCCTCGGCAGGAGGCAGCTCGTCGATGCGATTCTCCGGCCCCTTGTCGAGAAAGAAGAGCGCCGAGATTGGAGCCTCAGTATTTTCGCCGGCCTTGGCCAACTCCCCCGAAAACGGCGTTCCATAAGCGAAGTAGCCTGCAGGGCTGGGGCGAACGTAGGAAATCTCGTCGGTGAGCAGCGTGGCATCCGGAGGAGCAAGACTGCTGATGGTTGTTTTGCCGGCACCGGAGACACCCGAAAAAAGGAATGCTCGGCCATCGCAAATTCCACTGGCTCCGTGCAGGAGAAATCCGCCGCGCGCGGAAATAACCAGGCTATGCAGAATTCGCAAAACGGAATCGAGCGCGTAAGGGTTGGCTGTTTGCCGAACCCGGCCATGGCGGGTAATCGGATTCCAGCGTGCGAGAAAATCTCCGCGTTCAAGCAGCCACTCAGCGCCATCGCGCCGCACGCGGACATCATCGTCGGAGCCAGGGCCCGGCGGAATAAGATCGAAATCGAGTTGAAGTTCCGGCTGGGAGGAACTGAGATATCCGGCATAACGCTCACAGAGCAAGTCGAAGAAGTGCTGATCGCTGGTCCGCAGCAGGATCGGGATGCTTCCAATCTCGACGACGCATTCGATTTGCTTGTTAGTTTCGGTCATGCGATTTCAAGGTCAGCGCCGGGTAGCCGCTGAAGATTTCTAGAGTGATGAAGCCGCAGAGCAATACGCCGAGCGATGCTCGAATAGCAAAACAGCAGACCCAGTGCGCGTGTCCAGGGGCGAGCGGTCAGGGAAACTGGCTGACCGTTGCGCGTCGCGGCCACCAGCCTTCCAACAAACTGTTCGGTGGTGTATGTGGGGTCGGCACCCGGCATTGAATCGCCTCGGGCGACGAAACGATGGTTCTCGTTGCGGCTCATAAACCGATGCAGGAAGAAGCGGTCTTCGCGAAACGCCAGAACAATCTCACCGGTAGCAACATCGTCGAGTGAGCACGCTTGAATTTCCGCAACGTCTCCCGGATAGAGCGCCGGCAGCATGCTTGCGCCGCGCACGTGGAGGCGCAAACGTCCTCCGCAGCGCAAGCCCTCAACGGCTAAAACATTACGCTGCGTGCTCCAGCAATCACTTGCACTCATGAGGTTTAAAGCTCAGGAACTCTTTCGCGACGACTGGCATTGTGGAGTGGTGGAACCGACTTTTCCGCAGGCCAGAGCAAGCGTCTCAAACACTCGTTCGTAGCGGAACGCGGGCTTCTGATAGGGCTTCTTGTCTTTACTCGCAGTCTGAAGAAGCTTTCCGTTCCCGCGAGGGGGCTGATTCTCTAACGTCATAGGTTTTGGTCAAGCCGTACTGGCTGTCTCCCACTTATGTTTGAAGAGTGCTTCGCGAAGTGTACTACACGTGTTCCTCTGTGCCAACCTCGTTCGTGTATGGAAGATCAATTGCTTGGCCCGTAACGCTTAATAGAATGAGAGAGTTCCATCCTGGCGCGCCCGCCGCAGACTGAAAGTGAGGCTCCAGAGCGCGAGCGGCAGCAGGACAAGGCTAAATCCGAGGAGGGCCGCTAGCGTGGGCGCCATCGCCATCACAGTCTGGCCCTGGAGCAGGGCCATCCGCATGCCTCCGATGGCGTAACTGAGGGGGATTGCGTGGGCGACGAGCACCAGCGGCCTCGGCAAACTCTCGATCGGGAACATGGCTCCGCTGAGAAACCAGACTCCCGAACTCAGCAGCCAGAGGAGTGCCGATCCACGTTGAAAAATGATCTGGATAGTCGCGGCGGCGATGCCGACAGCCAGGGCGATTGCGACACAGAGAATCAGCACTGCCAGGCCCGAGAAAAAATTCGGGTGGATAGGCGCGGAGAAGATCGCAGCGCCCGCCAGAACATACACCAGCAATTTGAGCAGGTTTCCGGCGAACGCTGAAACGGAACTCAGCACGACCAATTGTGCGGGCGGCGTGGAAGTGGTCATCAGGACTTCCATGGTTCCCGTCTGCTGGGCTTCCTGCACGGTGCTGAGAAACGCCTGCGTGCTCATCACGAAAAATGTGTAAACGCCAGTACCGACGAGAAGAAATGGAAAATACTCCACTCCGCCGGGACGGAAGCCCGGACCGATGGCGCGCGACAGGAAATAAAAAGCCGCCAGTTCCGTCAGCAGCCCGAAGGCGGTAACGGCAAAGCCGGTGCGATGGCGGATCGCGGTCAGCAGGTCGCGGCGCAGGATGGCGAGAAGCTTGTTAAGAGTCGATCTCACGAGACTCTCCCCACGCGCTGGATCATGCCGGCGGCCTCGTCCACTTCACCCGTCATACGGAAGTAGAAGGCTCGCAGATCTTCCATGCTCTCGCCTTTGCGAATCGGGCGGTCGGCAAGCAGGTCACCTTTTTGCAACAGGAGAATACGGTCACCGACTGCGCCTGCTTCGGCGAAGTTGTGAGTGGCGAGAAGAATGGTGGTCTGGCGATCGGCGAGGTCGCGGATCGTAGTCCAGAAATGGGCGGTGGTCGCGGCATCCAGGCTGCGGGTCGGTTCATCGAGCAACAGGACGGCAGGGCGTTTTACGAGCGCGCGCGCGATTCCAAGACGTTGATACATGCCGCTGGAAAATTTCATCACCAGCAGATCGGCATGTTCGGTGAGACCCGTGTCGCGCAGGACTTCTTCGATCCGAACCTTACTCTCGGCGCGGGGGACATCATCGAGTGCAGCGAAGAATTCGAGATTCTCGCGGGCGGATAGTCGCGGGAAGAACGATCGCTCGGTAGCGACAGCGATGCCGACTTGTTCGCGTACGTGGCCGCCATCGCGCTGCGTATCGAATCCCGCGACGCGTACGGTACCGCTATCCGGCAGCAACATGGTTGAAATCAACTTCAGGGCAGTCGTTTTACCGCTGCCGTTCGGCCCGAGGAGCGCGAGGACTTCTCCTGCGCCGGCCGTGAACGAAAGACCAGTCAAGGCAATGGTCTCTCCGCTACGCTCCCGGCCAAGCAAGTTGAACAATGCAGGGCGGTGACGAAAAACCTTGCGTGCGGATTCGAAGACGACTCGGTCCATGAAGTGCCGGGCTGCAGTGTAGAGAGTCTGTATTATAGTGGCGGTTCAGGCGGTAGTGCGTAATTCAGGACACAAGTGTAACCGCAGAGTCGCGGCTTGCCGCGTCTTCTCCTCCAACACCAGAGACGCGGCGAGCCAACGTTTCGACCCATATGTCTTTCTCGGATGTCGCGGTGTCGAAGGAATTTAGTTTTCTGTGCGCGTGCGCGGGCGTCGAACTGACGGCCGAACGTATTGCCCGTCTCGCGCACTGGAATGGCGCGGGAATCGACTGGCCTGAATTTCTTCGCCTCGCGGAACATCACGGCGTCCTGCCGCTGGTGGCGCGCAATCTCACGGCGCATGCGCAGGGGTTACCGGCAGACGTTGATCAGTCGTTGCGCTCCGAGTTTGCCAAGAATTTGCGACGCAATTTGTGGTTTGCCAGCGAACTTGCGCGAATTTCAGAACATTTTGCGCAGAAGGACCTGCGCGCAATCCCTTACAAAGGCCCGATGCTCGCGGAGTCCGTTTATGGCGATATTGCGTTGCGCAACTTCGGCGACCTCGATTTTCTGATTTCTTCCAGCGACTTTGAGCGCGGGAAGCAGGCGCTGGCGGAATTTGGATACCGCCCTTCCAAGCCACTCAGCCCGGCGGTGGAACGTTACTGGCTACGCAACGGTTACGAGTGTTCGTTCGATGGAGCTGCGGGAAAGTACCTGATCGAATTGCAGTGGGGATTGTTGCCGCATTTCTATGCCGTGGATTTGCGGACAGACGACTTGCTGGCCCGTTCGGGTTCCATGATGTTCAGCGGGCGCGAAGTCGCCGCACTCTCCCCAGAAGACTCATTGCTGGTGCTGTGTCTGCATGCGGCGAAGCATCTGTGGATGCGAATGATCTGGGTGTGCGATATCGCGGAGACGATGCGTACGCAGGTGTTGGACTGGGATGTGATCCGTGCACGCGCCCGTGAACTGGGTATTTTACGCATCGTGGGAGTGAGCCTCTGGCTGTCGCAACGATTGTTGGGTTGCCCCCTACCCGAACCTGCAAATGAACTCGTCAATCAGGACCAGGAGGTGGCTGCACTTGGCGAACAATTTGCAGCTCGGCTGGCGGGAAGCGCCACCTACGATTTCGAATCAACGGAATATTTCCGGTTGATCTTGCGATTGCGAGAGCGGCGCAGCGATCAGGCGCGCTATCTATGGCGACTGCTCTGGACGCCAGGGGAAGGGGATCTGGCGGCAATCAGGCTCCCGGAAGCGATGTTTCCGTTGTATCGCGGGGTGCGCGCGGTGCGTCTGCTGGGCAAACTCTTCTGAAAACAACTGCCGGCGGGGCGCCGGCGCTACGGTTACCGTTATTGCGCTTCGCCATCGCCGGGAGCGACATCGGGAGTATCCACTTTCTGAGCGAACGGTGAATTCGAACTGGGCGGAGGCGGAAATTCGCCTTGATCTCTTCCGGCCAGCGCGACGTTCATGAACTGAATCCAGATGGGTAATGCGGCATGGCCTCCGGACTCTTTGGGGCCAAGAGATTTTTTTTCGTCGTAACCAATCCAGACACCACAGGTCAGCGTTGGAGAGAAGCCGACAAACCAGGCGTCCGTGAAATCGTTGGTCGTGCCCGTCTTTCCGGCGAGAGCATACGGCATCTTGGAAGCGGCGACGGCGGTGCCGTGCACGACCACTTCGTGCAGCATCGACGTCATGATGCGCGCCGTGCGCGAGCTGACGACATCCTTGATGTCAGGAAAATCTTCTTCCAGGATGCGTCCATCATAGTCGGTGACTTTCTTGATGTAGCGCGGAGCGAGGCGCACGCCGTCGTTGGGAAAGACGCTGAACGCCGAAGTCTGTTCGATCAAAGTAATTTCAGCGGAGCCGAGTGCGACCGGCAGGTAAGCTGGGATGTTGGAAGTCACGCCGAAGCGGTGGGCGTAGTCGATCACGGTGCGGATACCAATGCGATCGGCAAGCTTGAGCGCGGGAATGTTCCTCGATTGCGCGAGCGCCCGGCGCAAGGTGATCAGGCCTTCAAATTTGTCGTCATAGTTGTGCGGGATATAGGGGCCGGATGGCGTCTGAAAAGTGATGGGCTCGTCGAGGATGGTTTCGTCGGGACTTCCGCCCTGATCGATGATCGCGGTGTAGACGTAGGGTTTGAAGGACGATCCGACCTGGCGCAGAGCCTGTGTTGCGCGATTAAATTTCGAGAGATTGAAGTCCCGCCCGCCGACCATGGCCTTGATTTCTCCCGTCGCATTGTCGATCGCGACCAGGGCACCTTCCGCACCGGAATCCTGCTCAAGACTGACCGTGGCCTTGCTGCCGGGGTCGAGCGACAGCACTTTGACGTACACGATGTCTCCGGGCGCCAACAGGGCAGGAAGCTTGCGTTGCGTCCACGCGATATCGGATTGCGAAAGCGCAGCGGTGCGGTCACCGAAACGGATCTGGGCCGCTGCCGGCGAAACAGAAGTGACTAGTGCGTGCAGGTATCCGTTGACTTCGGGTTCCTGATCCCAGTCCACATCTTCATATTTGTCGACATGCTGCCCTTGCAAGACAACGTTGGCCAGGTTGCCGCGCCATTTCTGGCGCCGCTCATAGGCGGCGAGACCGTCGAGGACTGCGCGGTTCGCAGCCTTCTGGAAGTCCATGTCGAGCGTGGTGTAGACGCGCAGGCCGCCTTCGTGAACCTGATCGCTGCCGTACTTGGTTTCCAAGTAGCGCCGGATTTCTTCCACGAAATTCGGGGCCAGCGAATTCGGATCCTTCTGCACGTTGAGTTGAACCGGTTTCGCCTTGGCAACAGCGGCTTCCGCAGCCGTAACTTTGCCGTCTTCGAGCATGGCGTTGATCACGAGGTTGCGACGCTTCTGCGCGCGGTCGGGATGAGTGATCGGTGAGTAATACTGCGGCGCCTTGGGCAAGCCCGCCAGCAGAGCTGCTTCTTCGAGCTTCATTTGTTTCGCAGGCTTGCTGAAGTAGTACTCCGAAGCGGCTTCAAATCCGTAGGCTCCGTGGCCGAGGAAAATCTGGTTGGCATAGAGCGTGAAAATCTGCGGCTTGGTGAAGCGGCGTTCCATCTGGATGGCGAGCAGGGCTTCCTGAATCTTGCGATGGAAGGATCGGTCCGGCGAGAGAAATAGATTACGCGCCAGTTGCATGGTGAGTGTCGATGCGCCTTGTACTTTTCCGCCCGACTCGATGTCACGATAGGCTGCTCCGGCGATTCGCCAGAAGTTGATCCCGGAGTGGGTGTAGAAGTCCTTGTCTTCGATCGACACAAGAGCATTGCGAAGAACTTCGGGATAGTCGTCGTAGGTGGCGATCACGCGCCTTTGCAATGCAAAGGTTCCGATGACGCGTCCATGGACGTCATACAACTCGGTAACGGCGCTGGGCCGATAGTTCTCCAGTTCTTCTACCTGGGGCAGATCCGTGGAATAAACCAGCAGCAGTCCTGCCGTTGCGCCGACCGCTATCGAGATCAGGACCAAGATTCCGAATAGAACGTGCCCGACGAGCCTCCGCTTGCCCACATCGTTCTCTTCCGGAAGTTTCTCGTCGATGGTCGTCATGATCAGTTGGCCGCTTGCCAGCGGCAGTAACCAGTGTACTCAGGGGCAGGGCCCGGCCAGACACAGAGCCCGCAAAAAAATCGCCCGCCGAAGCGGGCGATGGACTACGGGGTACTGGCTACTGCTCTTAAGCTTTTGATTCGCGGTTCTTCAGAACTTCCAGAGCCTTCTTCAGTTGATCGTCAGTCGGATTCTTCGGTTTCTGATTCTGATCATCGGGAGTGGCCTGCTGATCTTCATCGGGAAGTCCTGCATCGTCTTCGGTGCTGTCGGCGACCACAAAATTCGGAGTCACCGCACTGTCTTGAATGGCTTTGCCATTGGGCGTGTAGTACTTGGCCACTGAAAGGATCAGGGCCGCGCCATCGGGCATGTCGATCAATTTCTGCACCGATCCGTCGCCGAATGTCTTATCGCCGACAACATCGCCGCGCGCATTTTCCAGGATCGCAGAAGCCACGATCTCGGCTGGCCCAGCCGTGCCACGGTTCACGAGAACTGCTACCGGCAGCTTGGTGATGTCCTTGGCGGGGTCGGCATTGAAAGCTTGACGCGGATACTTCTGACCTTGCAGATACGTGATCGTTCCGTGATCGAGGAACAGGTTCGCGGTTGCGATGCCCTCGGCTTCGTCGCCCGCAGCAGCGTTGCGCAGATCAAGCACGATCTTCTTGGCGCCTTGCTTCTGCAGATTGCGAATCTTGTTCGCGATCTCTTGCGATTTGCCGCTTGAGAATGCGTCGACCTTCACGTAGCCCACATTCTCCGCCAGCATTTTGTCGGCGACCGGTGGGATGGTTACGGCGTCACGCGTAATAACGATTTTCTGCGGCTCGGCTCGGCGTGGGCGAACGACCGCGACCGTGAGAGTCGATCCGGGTTCACCCGAGAGCAGGCTGTGAATTTCCGCCAGCGACATTTCGCGTGTACTACGGCCTTCGATCGACTCGAAAATATCCGAGTTCTCGATGCCTGCCTTTTCGGCCGGGCCGCCCGGGATGACCGCAATCACAGCGGCGTATCCGAAGCGTTTGGAGACGGCGGCGCCGATCTCAGCCTTGCCGTCAGTCTTGATCGATTTGTAGCGCTTGTATTCGGCGGCGCTCAGGTAACTGGAATTGGCGTCGAGCGATTCGAGCAGTCCGTGGAGTGCGCCCTCGGTCACGGCCGGGATGTTCGGTTCCTCAACGTACTCGCTGCGGACACGGGACAACACTTCGCTGTACACCGACAGTTGGCGGTAGGCTCCATCGTTCGAAGACGCACGAACGTTGACGTAACCGCCGATCAGGGTGAACAACAGGATAGCCAGCGAGCTGGCAAGAATCGTGACCTTCAACTTCGTTGTCATGGATTTTTATCTTTTCGAAAAGAGAGTGTGCGAAAAAGCGCGGCACTTCCCCCGGAAACTGCCCTTATTATAGACGGTTTGATGCGCGGATCGAGAGCGAAGGTTACTTAGAAAGCAATCGGCGGTACTTGTCCGGCTAGAGAGGGCAGCAGACGATCCTGATAGGCTGCGCCCAGGCTTCAGTAGCACCTCCGGCAAAAGGCATTCACCTTTTGTTTCAAGCGTTTGCAGCATCGTCCGGCGCACTACCCAGGGACTTTGCCCCGCTGGATCCGGGAGGACAGAAGGAATGCCAAATCGCTGTGCTCCGTGATCCCCGTGACCTCGGTGGTTAAGATTTTGGCGTCCGTTGCTCCAGCAAATCAGCGATCTCGGAGTGTCCCTTGTCGCGAGCCACTTTGGCGGCGGTCTTACCATCGTCGTTGGCGATGGTCGGGTCCGCGCCATGCTTCAAGAACAAATCGACCATCGGACGGTCGCCATTCAGGGCAGCTGCGTGGATCGGGACCCATCCCAACTGCTGCTGGGCATTGACGGGAGCTCCGTGCTCCAACAACAAGCGCGCGGCATCCAGATTTCGAGCGGAGGCAGCGGAGTGCAGGGGCATAACCTGCGTCGGATTGCTGGCAACGGCGTCAGCCTTGGCACCTTGTGCGAGGAGCAGTCGAGCGGAGTCGGGCTGTCCGAAATAGCTGGCAAAGTGGAGAGCGGTGAAGCCGTCTTTCGAATACGAGTTGACGGCCGCGGCATCGCGTAGACATTCCCGCAGCCTGTCGAGACGCCCGAGTGAGGCGGCTTCGAAGATATCCAATTCTTGTTTCTGGCCGGCGATCGCCTCGGCGAGATCGCGTTGGCCGCGATAGATCGCGTGCATCAGGAGGCTCACTCCGTTGGCGTCTTTTGACTCGGCAGCGGCTGGTTTGTCGTTTAGCAGGCGCCGAAGGCCGTCAATGTCGCCAGATTGCAGGAGTTCAAAACTGCGTTGGGATGAGTCCATGTGATCCCCCGTAATTCATTAGCACTGCTAACGAAATATAGGATTTCTGCTCCGCTGTCAAGAAGATTGTTAGCAATGCTAAACTTCTCCTTATGGCACGCGTCCGAAAAACGAATCCAACCGAAGTCGCCGATCGGCTGCATTCCGCCGCCATCCATCTCTTGCGCCACGCGCGTCAGCGGGATGTACTGACCCAGGAAGGGCCGGCTCGCCTCTCGGCCTTGTCAGTGCTCGTGTTCATCGGGCCGATGACGCTTGGGCAACTGGCGGCTGCGGAACAGGTCAAGCCGCCCACGATGAGCCGCATCGTTGCCGGCTTGAAGGCCGCAGGACTCGTGAAGAGCGAAGGAGACGCCCAGGATGCCCGGCGGATTCACGTCAGTGCCACGTCAAAAGGCCGGACTCTGTTACAGCAGGCGAGGGAACGAAGAATCCAACTGCTCGCCGAGACATTCGCGGGAGTGAGCGATCCGGAGATACTGATTCTGCAAGAGGCTGCCGAGATCATCGAAAAAGCTGTGCGCGCGGCGCGGTGAGTCCCCGGTCTGGGGCGCGAGCGAGACGGGGCAAGCCCCGTCTCTACGGCTAATATTCTTGAGGAGCGATAAAGTAGTTACGCTTCGTCGGCCACTGGATTCCGCAATGTCCCGATGCCTTCAATCGACACTTCAATCACATCTCCGGCGACCACCGGTCCAACCCCTTGCGGAGTGCCGGTCGCGATCAAGTCGCCCGCTTCCAGAGTCATGATCTGCGAGATGTAGCGCAGGACGATGCCGAGCGAGAAGATGAAATCCTTGGTGTTGCCCGACTGACGCACTTCGCCATTGACGTGCGTCTCGACCTGAATACCCGACCACGGATCCAGTTCATCGTTCACTACGGGGCCCACGGGACAAAACGTGTTGAAACCTTTGGCGCGCGCCCATTGATCGTCTTTCTTCTGCAGATCGCGGGCGGTGAAGTCATTCACGCATGTGTAGCCGAGGATGTAGGGACGGGTGTCCTCGTCAGGCGGCAGTTTGTGACAGCGTTTCGCGATCACGACGCCCAGTTCTCCCTCATAGTCGGTGCGTTCGGAAGCTTTCGGACGCAGAATAATCCCGCCGGGAGCCAGCAAGGCTGAAGGAGGCTTGAAGAACAGCAGTGGCTCGGTGGGAACCTCGTTGCCGAGTTCCGCGGCATGCTCGCGATAATTGCGTCCCACGCAGACAATCTTCGAGGGCCGCACGGGCGCCAGGAGGGAAGCCTCTTCCATGGCGATAGGCTCAATCCGCCGGGTGCGCAGGCCTTCTAAATCGCCGCCTGCCTCTTCCGGAGGAGCCAAGAGGATCCTTACAATCGCATCTCGTCCGGCTACGGACTCGATCAAACCATACTGAGCGTGAGTGTTTTGTTGAAAGCGGCAATATTTCATCGAAATCTATCTAAACACGAGTGCCGAGATCGCTGCGAAAATATTCCTGAAAAAATGTCGAAATCCTGTGCTCTCTTCGACTAAGCCTTAGACGGCTAAGGAGGCCCGGCAAATGCAATACCTTTTGCTGATCTATGGAAATGAACAGTCTTTTGGCAAGATGGCCAACCCGGAGCGAGATGCCATCCTGCAGGAGTATGGCGACTTTACCAAGAGCATTGCGCAGAGCGGCCACTACCGTGGAGGCAATGAACTGGCGGAAACAAGCACTGCGACGACCGTCCGGGTCCGAGACAAGAAGCGCTTAGTCACGGATGGGCCGTTCGCGGAGACCAAAGAGCAACTGGGTGGCTACTACCTGGTCGAGGCCAAAGATCTGGATGAAGCCATTGCGTTGGCCGCCCGGATTCCTTCCGCGCGTTGGGGTTCGATTGAGGTCCGGCCCATCATTCCACATGACATGCCCTAGCCCGGTGATCGTGTCTCCGGCTACCCTGTGTGCGGGAAGCCGGATGGACACGAGCGTAGAGCGCATTTACCGCGAGGAGTCAGGGAGGGTTCTGGCGACGCTAATCCGCCTGCTTGGCAGCTTCGACGTGGCGGAAGAAGTGATGCAGGACGCTTTCGCCACTGCGCTCGAACAGTGGCCGCGGCAGGGGATCCCTGACAATCCGCGAGCATGGCTGGTGTCGACGGCCCATCACAAGGCTGTGGACCGCTTTCGCCGGGAAAGTTGTTTTAATTCCAAGCGCGAGGAACTGCAGAAGATTGCGGTACTGGAGCAGCAGCTAGCGGAGTCGGAAGACAACATGTTGCGGCAGCCTGCCGAAGACGGGATTGGCGATGACCGGTTGCGGCTGATCTTTACCTGCTGTCACCCCGCGCTGATGCTGGAGGCCCAGGTGGCTCTCACACTGCGCACGTTGTGCGGTTTGAGCACCGAAGAAATTGCGCGGGCATTTCTGGTCCCGCTCGCCACCATGTCACAGCGACTGGTGCGCGCGAAACAGAAGATTCGTGATGCTCGTATTCCGTATCGAGTTCCGCCTGAGGGTGAACTGGCGGCCCGGCTCGAAGCGGTCATGCTGGTGGTGTATCTCGTCTTCAACGAAGGCTACAGCGCCATCTCAGGAGACGCGGCGGTTCGTCGGGAACTGTGCAGTGAGGCGATTCGATTGGGAAGGCTTATCCGCGAATTACTTCCAGGACAGAGCGAGGCCGGCGCGTTGTTGGCGCTGATGCTGCTGCATCATTCTCGTCGCTCCGCGCGAACGGATGCAAGAGGGGAAGTGGTATTGCTCGAGGAACAGGATCGCAGTCTGTGGAGCCAGCAGGAAATTCGCGAAGGTCTGGGGCTCGTAGAGTCCGCTTTGCGCGGCAGTCCGGCCGGTCCCTACGCCTTGCAGGCCGCCATTGCGGCGATTCATGCGCAGGCAGCGCGCGCGGAAGAAACCGACTGGAAACAGATAGTCTTGCTTTATCAGGCTCTGCTGCGGGTACAGCCCTCGCCGGTTGTGGAATTGAATCATGCGGCGGCTGTGGCTATGGCCATCGGACCCGCCGAGGGCCTGCGTCTGCTCGATGGCCTCGAAGGGAAGCAGGAGCTTCGCGAGTACTATCTGCTGCCCGCGGCCCGCGGGGATTTGCTGCGGCGACTTCGTCAGTGGCCTGAAGCTGCCTTGGCGTACCGCCGGGCTCTCGCGCTTACGAGCAACGAAGCGGCGCGTGCTTTTCTGTCGCGAAGATTGGCGGAGATGGAAGCGCGAGCCTGACGAGCCAGATTCTAGGGGACAGATTCGCTCGCTTCGTCGGAGTGCGCGCTCTCATTGCCGCGTACATCGACTGCCGCTACGGAATAGAGGTATACCTTTCCCGAGGCCACTGCGGGATCGCGATAGGCCGGCGATTTCACCAGGTCGGCATTCAACTTCGCGGGGGAACCGCCGTCCTCGCGGCGATAGATGTTGTAGCCAGCCAGGTCGGCGTCCGTCACCGGACCCCAGATCAAATCGACGAATAGTTTTTGCCCCTCGCCGGAATAGACAGCCTGCACGCCGGAGGGCACCGCGGGAGGGAACACGTCGCGCGCGATGATTCTTACGCTCGGACTATCGTCTCCCTCCACCTGGACGTCGCCACCGTTAACACTCCTGGTGCTCAGCGACGTGATCCGATACAAGTACGTTTTCTCCCATTCGAACGCCGCATCCGGAGGATGTGTCGAAGCCCGCTCTGTGACGGCTGATTCGCCGACGATCGTGTCTTTGCCCGTGTTCTCGTCGCGCCGGTAAATCCTGTAGTGATACTGGACCCCAGCGGGAGCAGTGGTGTCCGCGGTGGCGGTCCAATTGAACGCGACGCCACCGGCGGTCAGCTCTGCGCGAAAATCAGCCGGCGGCGGAAGGGTTGGCATGGCTGGAATCGTGACTCGATTCGAGAAACCGGCGCTTCGGCTATCCCGGTTAAGAACCTCGACGGCATATGTGACATCGCCAGAGGGATTTCCCTGTTGAATCAGACCAGGCAAAGTATCGGTGAACATCTGGGATTGTGTCTGTGTCGAACCCGACGGCTGGGCCGATGGAGATGGAAGCTCTCCGACCGGCGCACCACATTCCTTCACCTCGGCGTCCAGGCTTCGGCAGATCCGCGTGGGCCCAAGTGATCGCACGGTCTGACGGTCAGTAGTGCGGGTAGGCACGCTCCAACTCAGCGTCACCCGATTTCCTTTGCGGACGGCGCGCAGATCGGAGGGAGGCTTGGGCAATTCAAGCGACGGCGGCAAGGGTGGTCCAGTCTGGGCGCAACCGGAGAGCAGGGCGCAGAGAGCCGAAGTTGCGAGCAGTCTTAGAAAGGCAGGAGTCATGCCGAAACTGAAAGGGTATCAGATGATGTTGTCGCGACAGCATCTTGCCGCGGCGACAGACTTATCCCATCAACTCGCGGACGGCTTCGCGGAAGACTTTGCTGTGTTGATCGACGTCCTCGGGCGCGGTGGCGGGGGACATCAGGGCCATGTTATGGAACGGCGTGAGCAGGATGCCGCGATTCATGGCGTACAGATGCATGAAGCGCTCGAGTTCGAAGTCCATCGCGTCGTGGGCTTCGGTTCCGTTCCTTGGTTCGTTCGGACCGAACAGATATTCCGCCCGGCAGCCCAGGCGAGTGACGCTCCAGGGCATCCCGAAATCGTTGATCACTTTCTGCACGCCGGCGGTCCAACGTTCCGCCATGGGCATCATGCGGTCAAAGGCTTCCGGAGTGAGAACTTTTGTCAACGTCGCACGCATGGCGGCGAGTGAAAGCGCGTTGCCGGCGAGTGTGCCGCCGATGCCGCCCGTGTCGCAATCCTCGAGACTGTAATTTTTTGCGATCAGATCGGCCACCTGCTGGGTGAATCCGTAGGCGGCGCCGGGAACGCCTGCGCCAATTGGCTTGCCGAAGACCAGAAAGTCCGGATCAAGGTTCTGGGCGCGAGTGAATCCGCCGGGGCCTGCGCAAATGGTGTGGGTCTCGTCGATGATGAGCAGCGTGCCGTACTTGCGCGTCAGTTCGCGGAGCGCGTGGTGGTATCCGTCGACGGGATGCACGATGCCGACATTGGTCATCGCCGGTTCGGCGAGCACGCAGGCGACGTCGCCATGCGCCAGGGCTTTCTCCAGAGCAGGCACGTCGTTGAATTCCACAACCCTCGTGGTTACCGACAGGTCGACCGGTGGACCAATATTTCCTCGTCGAGACGTGCTCGTGCCGTCGGGATGCAACGTAATAAAGCACTCATCGACCGAACCGTGATAACACCAGTTGAAGACCAGAATCTTGGAGCGTCCGGTGATCTGGCGCGCGAGACGAATTGAAAAACGGTTGGCATCAGTGGCGGTCAGCGCGAATTGCCAGTACGCCAGGCCGAAACGCTTTTGCAATTCTTCCGCGACGAAAACGGCATCTTCGGACGGCAGCATGAGCGTGATGCCGCGCCGGGCCTGCTCTTCGAGGGCCTTCACGGCGGCGTGGGGCGAGTGGCCCGTCATGGCGCCCGTGTCTCCGAGACAGAAATCGATGTAGCGATGGCCGTCCTGGTCGTAGAAGTGAGCACCTTGGGCTTCGCGAACCACCGGAGGAAATGCTCCCGCCCACTTCACCATCCAATTCATGGGAACGCCGGAGAGCAGCGACTTTTTGCCGCGTTCGAAGATGGCTTTGGACTTTGGATTCTCATTGATGAAGCGCGTTTGCTCACGCTGCATCAGGGACTGGAGACGGTTGCGGTCGAAGGTAGCGGCCATATTCATTGCGGAGACTAGCAGAAAAAGAAGGTCTGAGGTAAGAGGTCAGATTGCAGAAGTGAAGCTGCGAGCGATTAACTGCGGGCTACGAGCAACCGCTTTGCTTCTGGCGCGTAGCTCGCGGCTCGTAGCATTTCACCTTTGCAATCTGACCTCTCACCTCTGACCTTCCTACAGGATGTAGCGCGACAGATCCTGATCCTTGACGATCTCGCTCAGCATTTTCTGTACGTACGCCGCGTCGATGGTGAACGTCTGGCCCTTCTTCTCAGGAGCCTCGAAGCTGATTTCGTCGAGCACGCGCTCCATGATGGTATGCAGACGGCGCGCGCCGATGTTCTCTGTGCCTTCGTTTACGCGGAATGCGAAGCGCGCGATTTCGTCGAGCGCGTCGGGAGTGAATTCGAGCTTCACGCCTTCGGTTTCGAGCAGTGCCGTGTATTGCTTGGTCAGCGACGACTTTGGCTCTGTCAGAATGCGAATAAAGTCTTCCATCGTCAGCGACTGCAATTCCACCCGGATCGGAAAACGGCCCTGCAACTCTGGAATCAAGTCGCTGGGCTTGGAAACGTGGAATGCCCCCGCGGCGACGAAAAGAATGTGATCCGTGCGCACCATCCCGTAACGTGTGTTGACGGTCGTACCTTCGACGATGGGCAGGATGTCGCGCTGCACTCCTTCACGGGAAACATCTGGACCGTGGCCGCTTTCGCGTCCGGCGATCTTGTCGATTTCGTCGAGGAAGATGATGCCGGAGTTTTCCACGCGGTCGATGGCAGTGCGCGTGACCTGCTCCATGTCAATCAGGCGCTGCTCTTCTTCCTGGATCAGATACTCGAACGCCTCGTTGACCTTCATCTTCCGCTTCTTGGTGCGCTGGCCGAAGATGTTGGGCAGCATGTCCTTGAGGTTGACGTCCATCTCCTCGACGCCCTGGTTGGAGATGATTTCGAACGACGGAAAATTGCGCTCGCGCGTTTCGATTTCGACTTGGCGGTCGTCGAGCTTGCCTTCGCGCAATTGCTGACGCAATTTTTCGCGTGTGCGCGAGTGGGATTCGCCAGACGGTGTGTTTCCTTCCAGGACAAAGCCGGGTTGCGGAGTCTCCGCTGGGCGCGGCGTGGTCGGAGGCAGCAGAAGGTCGAGCAGTCGTTCCTCCGCGTTCAGTTCCGCTTTGTCGGCAACGTCTTCGAGCTTCTCTTCGCGGATCATCTCGATCGCGATCTCGACCAGGTCGCGGATCATCGATTCCACATCGCGTCCCACATAACCGACTTCCGTGAACTTCGAAGCTTCAACTTTCAGAAACGGCGAGTTGGCGAGCTTGGCCAGACGGCGCGCAATCTCGGTTTTGCCCACGCCGGTGGGGCCGATCATGATGATGTTTTTGGGAATGACTTCTTCGGCCAACTCAGGCGTCAGTTTCTGCCGGCGCATGCGATTGCGCAGGGCGATGGCGACGGCGCGCTTGGCGTCCTTCTGCCCGACAACGTACTTGTCGAGTGCAGCGACGATCTCGCGTGGAGTGAGTTCGTCGAGCGCGATTTGTTCTTCTTCGGCGGTACCGGGTAGATAAATTGCCATATGAGAGCAGGTCTAAGGTGTTAGGTCTCAGGTGTCAGGAAATCTGAAAGGCGCCTCTCGCTGGCAACTCTTGATTTCCTGAGACCTAACACCTAAGACCTGACACCTGCCTTCCTAAAGCTCCTCAATCGTAACCTTGTCATTCGTATAGATGCACATGCGGCCGGCAATTTTCATGGCTTCTTCGGCAATCTCACGCGGCGAAAGCTTCGTGTGATCGGCGAGCGCTTGTGCAGCGGCTTGTGCAAACGGGCCACCGCTGCCGATTGCTGCAATGCCAGTGTCGGGTTCGATGACATCTCCATTGCCGCTCAGCAGGAACGTCTGTTCTTTGTCCGAGACCAGCAGCAGCGCTTCCAGATGGCGCAGCAGTTTATCTGTCCGCCATTCTTTTGCGAGTTCGACGGCGGAGCGTCCCAGGTTGCCGTGGTATTGGTCGAGCTTCGATTCGAAGCGGCTGAATAGGGAAAACGCGTCGGCGGTCGAGCCGGCGAATCCAGCGAGAATCTTGTCCTGATACAGACGCCTAATCTTCTTCGCGCCATGCTTGATGACGGAGTCGCCGAGCGTGACTTGGCCGTCTCCAGCCATCACGACCTTATTGTCGCGGCGGACACACAGGACCGTTGTCGATCTGATTCTGGGAGCCTTCGGCTCGGAGGTGCTGTGTCTGGGAGCTGGTACTGCTGGAATACTTTTTCTCATGAGCGCAATTCTTGATTATACAGCCTCGTGTGGGGCGGGCATCCCTGCCCGCCTCAACATGGTTCGACCCAGAGCCATGGGTATTCACCTGGACTCGCCGCAAGGCCTCTGCGAATCGGATTCTGCCGAATGTATTCGACCTTTTGTTTGAAGCTCTCGTTGGAACGCAGAACGTGATCGAAGGATTCGTCCTGCCATAGAGCCCCGGAGGCACCTGTAAGCATATTGATATGACGTGCGGAAGGGCCTTTGATGAGTTTGAGAATGTCTTTCAGCGGAAACGGCCATCCCTCCGCGTTCCGCATCGGGGTTAACAAGAGATGCACGTGCTCTGGCATGATCACGGCAGCGTGGAGATGCATGGTGCGGCCATTTCCCTTGAGACAATGATCTAGCACGAGAGACCGGGCGGCAGGGCTCAGCGGGTCTTTTGTCCGCTTGCAGAAGGTAACGAATAGGGGCCGGTCAAATTTCTGATAGTGCGGCAGTTTACGACGATAGTCGTAGGGGCCGGGCCGGAGACGAATCATCGGCACATCGTAGGCGGGAGGGCAGGTTATTTCTGTGATCGTGGCTACAACCGGATTGTGACAATGCCAGGCGGGCAGGAATGCCCGCCCCACACAACCATCCTGTAAAATTCATCTAGCGCACTGCGGAGCCAACCTTTTTGTCGTTTCTGGACGATTTAAACCCACAACAACGCGAAGCCGTTGAAACTACTGACGGTCCTGTGCTGATTCTGGCCGGAGCCGGAAGCGGGAAGACGCGCGTCATCACGTTTCGGATTGCCTACCTGATCGAACATCACGGTGTGATGCCGGAGTCGATCCTGGCGATGACCTTCACCAACAAGGCCGCGTCCGAGATGGCAGAACGTGTGGAGAAACTGGTCGGGCAGCGCAGCGTGGCGAAGCCGGTCATTTCCACGTTTCACTCGTTCTGTGTACGCGTGCTGCGGAGAGATATCGAAGCTCTGCGGATTCCGT
Source organism: Acidobacteriota bacterium (assembly GCA_016196065.1). Taxonomy (NCBI): domain Bacteria; kingdom Pseudomonadati; phylum Acidobacteriota; species Acidobacteriota bacterium. The sequence continues at coordinate 547,968 of JACPYL010000027.1, forward strand.
CGGCGGTGCCGGGGCAGCCGCCCATCGGGCTTACCAAGAATTTCGTGATTTACGACGAGAGCGATCAGCAACAGGTTGTGAAGGGCATCATGCGGCGGATCGGGTTGGACGATAAGCAACTCACGCCGCGCACAGTGCTCTCGCGAATATCCTGGGCCAAGAACCACATGCTCAACCCGCAGGAAATTTATCTGGAATCGGCCGATCCCAAGATGGAACGGGTCGCCCACATCTACGAGGAATATCGCAAAGAACTGCTCAAGGCGAACGCGATGGACTTCGACGATCTGCTGCTCGAAGCCATGCGCCTGCTGAAATCGGTGGCGGCGGTTCGCGAATATTACAACCGGCGTTTTCAATACATCCTGGTGGACGAGTATCAGGATACGAACCGTCCGCAATACGAAATGATGCGGCTGCTGGCGGGCGAGCGGCACAACATCTGCGCGGTCGGCGATGAAGATCAATCGATTTATTCGTGGCGAGGCGCGGACATCCGTAACATTCTCGAGTTCGAGCGGGATTTTCCGGAAGCGAAGATCGTGCGGCTGGAGCAGAACTATCGTTCGACGCAGAACATTTTGCAGGCTGCATCGGCGGTGGTGTCGAACAACGTCCGGCGCAAAGGGAAGAATCTTTGGACTTCGCGGCAAGGCGGTTCGAAGATCGGCTACTACGAAGCTCCCGACGGGGAGAACGAAGCGCTCTTTGCTGCTGATGCGATCAGCCGTTACGTGCGCGAGTCAGCGGAGCGGGCTGAGGATGCTCGCGCAGCGGTGCTCTATCGAACAAATTCGCAGTCGCGTTTGTTTGAAGAAGCGCTGCGGCGCTACGGGCTGAAGTATCACGTGGTCGGCGGATTTTCTTTCTACGACAGGGCTGAGATCAAAGACCTGAACTCGTATTTGAAAGTCATCCTGAATCCCGATGATTCGATCTCCCTGTTGCGCGTGATTAATACGCCCGCGCGTGGTCTCGGCAAGACGACCATCGAGACGATCGAGCGGTTGGCGCTGGAGACGGGATTGTCCCTGTGGGGTGCGATTGGGCAGGCGATCGAACGCCAATTGCTGCCGGGACGAGCCCTGCTCGCGATCAAGGCATTTCGCGACCTGATCGAAGATGGACGTGCGATGCTGGCGGGCACGTATGCCGATCGACTGAAAGAGAGCAGTGCAGCGGAGGACCGTCGTGACGCGGGGGTTCCGGCGGTAAGTGAGCGAGCGTCGTTGCCAGTTCCACGTATGGAAGCGGAGGAAGTCTCGGACGCGCCCGACACCGACTTCGATCCCAGCAACTTCAGCTTCGATTTTGGACCAGATATCGTCGAGGACGCGGATCTGGACAGCAGCGTCGCGTTTCCCGCCGGGCAAGACGACGTTCCTGTAAACTTCGGCGAAACTAAGGGCGGCGAGGCAGATACAGCCGTGGAGGGTTTTCGCGCACCGGGCGAGGCTGCGACCACCGCGGAACTACTCAAGTTCCTGATCGACCGCACCGGCTACATCAAGCAACTCGAGGACGAAGATACGCCCGAAGCCTATTCGCGGATTGAAAACCTCCGCGAACTGGTCAATGCAGCCATGGATTCCCGCGATCGTGGAGAGACTCTCGACCAGTTCCTCGACCATGCTGCGCTCGTCAGTGACGCTGATCAATATGACGAGCGTGCGCAGATCACACTCATGACGCTGCATGCCGCCAAAGGGTTGGAGTTTCCGCTGGTGGTGCTGGCCGGGATGGAGGAAGGTCTTTTTCCGCATTCGCGGACGTTGAACGAGCCCGACCAGATGGAAGAGGAACGGCGGCTTTGTTATGTCGGAATGACGCGCGCAATGGATACGCTGGTCTTATCGCGAGCTGTTTATCGTCGCCGTTATGGTACCGACATGCCGGAAGCGAGCATCCCTTCGCGATTCCTGGACGAAGTGCCGGTGGAATTGGTGGAAGAGATGGGCGGTAGGAAGAAGTCTTCAGGCTCCGGGGCCAGCAGTTCGCGGGCGGGGGCGCCCGCGCCACATTCCCGCTCTTATTCCCAGGAGACAGAGTCGGTACACTATTCGTACGAAGACGAGGATCAGAGTGCGAGTTGGAATCCGGCGCGGGTGAAGCCGAAATCTGCGGCGCCGGTGCGAAACTACAACTCTATCGACAATATTGCGGAGTTCTTTTCGTCGCGCGGGAAGAAGTTCAATATCCCGAGACTGCCCGTCGAAGAGTCCTCCGGCAAGCGCGGCTTTCGCCCTGGACAGAAGGTGAAGCACCCGAAATACGGCGAAGGAACGGTCTATCAGCGCGAAGGGGATGGGGAAGATGCCAAGATTACGGTACAATTCCCTCGCTTCGGTTTGAAGAAGCTGGTGGAGAAGTACGCGCAGTTGCAGAAGGCATAGTGACAGTCAGCACTCAGCAATTCGCATTCAGTTTCACCTGAGAGCAATAAGCTCACGGACTACATCTAAAAGAAGGAAACACACAAATAATTCATGGCAAACACAAAGAAACTGGCAAAAGAAGAACGCAAGACAGCGAAGCGTACTGCGCGCAAGAAGAGCAAGACCGAGAAGCCGAAGAAGCCCCGCGATTACGCGCGCGGATCGAAGAAGCGCAAGATGAAGAAAATGGTGCGCGGCCAGGCGAAGCGCTAAAGGGCTGCGAGTCAGGAGCTGCGAGCTGCGAAACGCATAGCTTGCAGCGAATGGATCAAGACGAAGGCGCGGGCGGATTCGCTCGCGCCTTCCAGTTCATGTGAGGAGACACAGTCTCTTGGCACAATCACCCGCGAACGATGCGCCTGCCAATAGCGGCAGCCAGTTGCTTTGCTGCAAGTCCATCGACAAACTGATTTCGGATTCGGAACATCCGGAGACCCGCCTCAGCAAAACGCTGGGGCCGTGGTCGCTGACTGCACTCGGCATTGGGGCCATCATCGGTTCGGGGATCTTTGTTCTCACGGGAACGGCGGCCGCGGGAGAATATTTTCAGGCTCCTTCCATCCTGCACGCGCAGGCGCTCGACCTTATCGTGAACTTCCTGCACAAAGGTACCTTTGCGGGGGCGCTCATGCATGGCCGTCCGCCGGCTGGGCCGTCGATTGCCATTTCGTTTTTCCTGGTGGCGATCGCCTGTAGTTTTGCCGGCCTGTGCTACGCGGAACTCGCATCGATGATTCCGATCGCGGGAAGCGCGTACACGTATTCTTATGCAACCCTCGGTGAAATATTTGCCTGGATCATCGGCTGGGATCTGATTCTGGAATACGTAGTCAGCAACGTGGCGGTGGCGGTCGGTTTCGCCGGATATACCAAGGCACAATTTGCAGCTTTCGGTCTGACCTTGCCCGACAAGTGGGCAAGTCCCGTATGGGCTGGAGGGCAGTGGACCGGCGCGTATTTCAACATGCCGGGCTTCCTGATTGTTTTCATTCTCACGCTGCTGCTGGTGCGCGGAGTGAAAGAATCTGCTTCCACCAACAACATCATGGTGATGGTGAAGATCGGGGCCATCCTCACCTTTATGGTCGTCGGCAGCATGCTCGTGAAGCCAGCCAACTGGACTCCGTTTGCGCCTTCGGGCTTTGCAGGAATCGTTACCGGCGGCGCGATTGTTTTCTTTACCTACATCGGGTTCGATTCGGTGTCGACGGCGGCGGAAGAGTCGCGTAATCCGCAAAAAGACTTACCGTTCGGCATCATCATGTCGCTGATCGTTTGCACGCTGTTGTATGTCGGCGTCGCGGTGGTGCTGCTGGGCATGATGAAGTACACGACATTCGTTTCCGGAGCGGCTGCGGAAGCACCGGTTGCCTATGCGATGAAGTATCTTGGCGTGCATCCATTCTTCCGGTCAGTGATTGTGATTGGAGCGCTGACGGGGATGATCTCGTCGCTGCTGGTTTTTCAATACGGCCAGGCGCGCATCTGGTACGCAATGTCACGCGACGGATTGTTGCCCAAGTTGTTCTCGGCTGTTCACCCGAAATACAAGACTCCGCACTGGTCAACATGGATTGCCTGTTTTGCGGTCGGCATTCCCGCTGGCCTCGTGGATATCGGTGACGCCGCCGATCTTGCTAATATCGGAACCCTGTTCGCCTTCGTGCTGGTTTCAATCGGCGTCATTTTCCTGCGGCACAGGCAGCCGGATCGAAAGCGAGCTTTCCGTGTGCCGTTTGTTCCCTGGTTTCCCCTGATCTCGGTCGTGTTGTGTGGTGGGCTGATGTTGGGCTTAACCTTGATAACCTGGTTGCGTTTCGTGATCTGGCTGGCGCTCGGACTGCTGATTTACGTTTTCTACAGCCGGCATCACAGCGAGTTCTGCAAGACAAAATAATTCTGAACAAGACGCTGGTAGCACAGAGATACAATCCCGACATGCCTGCCGCGCCTTCGCGTTTCATCCTCTCGCTGCCGAAGGCCGAGCTGCATCTTCACCTGGAAGGTTCCATCGAGCCAGCAACGCTACTCGAACTCCGCCAGCGTCACGGAATGGAAGGCGCGTCCCTCGCCGAAGTCGAGCAACTCTACAACTACTCCGACTTCAACGGCTTTCTGATGGCGTTCAAAGACGTCACTGGACACCTGCGCACTCCGGAAGACTACGAACTGATTACGTATCGTTTGATGGAACGGCTGAAGTCGGAAAATGTATTGCATGCCGAGGTGTTTATTTCGGTGGGAGTCTGCCTATGGCGCAAACAGAATTTCCCGGAGATATTTGAAGGCTTGGAGCGCGGCCGCGAGCGGGGCGAGAAAGATTTTGGAATTTCGCTGCTTTGGATTTTCGATGCGGTCCGGCAATTTGGCGCCGACAAAGCGCAGATGGTGGTTGACCTTGCCATTCAGTTTCGCGATCGCAATGTCGTAGCTTTCGGCATTGGCGGGGACGAACTGCAGGGTCCGGCAGAACTATTCAAGGACGTGTACGCCCGCGCATCCGAGCGGGGACTTCATCTCACCGCGCACGCGGGTGAAAACGCTGGACCAGAGTCCATCTGGGGAGCGCTGAATCTCAAGGCAGAGCGCATCGGCCACGGTCTCACGGCAGGGCAGGATCCGGAACTGATGGAGGAACTGTCCGAGCGGCAGGTCCCGATCGAGATTTGTGTCACCAGCAATGTGCGAACTGGTTGCTGCGCCGATCTTTCACAGCATCCTGTGCGGAACTACTTTGATAACGGGCTCATGCTTACTCTCAACAGCGACGATCCCGCCATGTTTCGCACGTCTCTGGCGGAGGAGTTCCAGTTGGTGCAGGAAAACTTCGGCTTCACCGACGAGCATCTTCGCGAACTGGCGCGCAATTCATTTGAGGCGTCGTTTCTGCCCGCAGAAAAGAAAATTCAGTTCCTCGATCTGCTGGATGCCACCGCGCTGCGTTCGTGAGGAAGTCGTTGGTCGCTAGTCGTTGGTCGTTTGCACCGTGCTTTTCGACAAAGACGGGTCGCACCGGCACAGAGAGAACCGCGAACGACTAACGACTAACGACTAGCGACGAACGACCACCGGCGAATCCCTCGCCTATAATGTCCCCGTATGAAACTCGAAGAGAAACTTGCCGAATTGAAGAAGCGCAACGGCCTCGCCGAAGAAGGCGGAGGCGCGCATCGCCGGGAGCGCCAGCACAAAGAAGGCAAGATGTCGGCGCGCGAGCGCATCGAGTTTCTGCTCGACGAAGGCACCTTCGAAGAGACCGACAAACTGGTCACGCATCGCTGTAACGACTTCGGCATGCAGGAGCAGAAATATTACGGCGACGGCTTTATCACGGGCTATGGACGCATCGAAGGGCGTCTGGTCTTTGTCTTCGCGCAGGATTTCACGGTGTTTGGGGGATCGCTCTCCGAATCGAATGCCAGCAAGATCGTCAAGATCATGGACCTCGCCGCAAAAATGGGCGCGCCTGTCATCGGACTGAACGATTCGGGCGGTGCGCGTATTCAGGAAGGCGTGATGTCGCTGGCCGGGTACGCCGACATCTTTCTGCGCAACACTCTTTACAGCGGAGTCGTCCCGCAGATTTCCGCCATCATGGGCCCGTGCGCGGGTGGCGCAGTGTACTCGCCGGCGATCACCGACTTCATCCTGATGGTAGATCACACGTCCTATATGTTTATCACCGGGCCGGACGTCATCAAGTTGGTGACGCATGAAGAAGTGACCAAAGACCAGCTCGGGGGCGCGACTACTCACAACGAGACATCGGGCGTCGCTCACTTCAAGTGCCGCGACGATGCTGAATGTCTGTCCATGGTTCGAGAACTGCTCAGTTTCATGCCGTCGAATAATCTGGAGGACCCTCCGCGGCGGCCGTGCACCGATCCGATCGACCGCGCCGACGTGAAGCTTGATTCGCTGATTCCTGATCAATCGAACCAGCCCTACGACATGAAAGACGTCATCCACTCGGTAGTCGACGACGGCTATTTCTTTGAAGTGCAGGAACACTACGCGAAGAACATGGTCGTCGGATTCGCGCGCCTGAACGGGAAGTCAGTCGGGATCGTCGCGAATCAACCGGCGATGCTGGCCGGCACGCTCGACATCAATGCGTCGATCAAAGGCGCGCGGTTCGTGCGCTTCTGCGATTGCTTCAACATCCCGCTGGTGACGTTTGAAGATGTACCCGGATTTCTGCCGGGAACGAATCAGGAATATGCCGGCATCATCAAACACGGTGCAAAACTGCTCTATGCCTTCGCCGAAGCGACTGTCCCGAAAGTGACCGTGATCACCCGCAAAGCCTACGGTGGCGCCTATTGCGTGATGGCGTCCAAGCACATTCGCACGGACGTCAACTACGCGTGGCCGAGCGCCGAAATCGCGGTGATGGGTCCGGATGGCGCCGTCGACATCGTCTACAAACGCGATCTCGAGCAGGCAGCCAACAAATCCGAAATGCGCCAGCAGAAAATCGAAGAATTCCGCGACCGCTTTGCCAATCCGTATGTAGCCGCGGAACGAGGCTTTGTAGATGCCGTCATCCAGCCACGGGAGACGCGCAAGAAATTGATCCAGGCGCTCGCCATGCTGGAAACCAAGCGCGACAAGAATCCGGCTAAGAAGCACGGGAACATACCGCTGTAAGAAATAGTTGAGGCCCCATGAAATTTTTCTTCTCCTTGCTCGTACTCTGCTCCCTCTCCATCTGCTCATCCGCGCAATCGCCAGACACCTGGCTCGCCAATCTCCCGCAAGCCAAGGACTACGTTCAGAAGCGTGTGTCGAGCTATGACCGCTCAGGCGCCAATGCGGACGCGCGCGAGATTGTTCCCGGTGCGACGCTGACTCTGCTCGACGCTGATGGACCGGCCTCGTGAGTCATCTTTGGGCCACAATCGCAAGCGAAGATGGGAATCACCTGAAGGCTCTCGTCCTGCGTATGTATTGGGACGGGGAATCTACGCCGAGCGTCGAAGCTCCCATTGGCGATTTTTTCGGACTTGGGTTGAATTCGTATTTCCCCTACCAGTCCATCCCGCTTTCGGTCGGATCGGCGAAGGCTCTGAATTGTTACTTCCCCATGCCCTTCCAGAAGCATGCGCGGATCACGGTAACCAACGAAGGGTCACAGAAGACGAACTCGTTTTATTTCAATCTCGATTACCGCGCCTATGCGAGGCCTCTTCCCGCGGATCAGTTGTACTTTCATGCCCAATATCGGCAGGCCGTTCCGGCGCATGGTTGGACGAACGAGTGGAAGACGAATGGAGATCCTGCGGTCAACAATCGTAAGAACTTGAATGGCGAGGGCAACTACGTCTGGATGGAAGCGGCCGGGCGCGGGCACTTTGTCGGCGTGACGATGTCTGTACTGCAAAATCAGGATGGCTGGTGGGGAGAAGGCGATGACATGTTCTTTGTCGACGGCGAAGCGTTGCCTTCGATCAACGGCACAGGTTCCGAAGACTACTTCTTGGGCGCCTGGGGTTTCGCCGACAATTCATTTGCCTATGGTTTGTATGGTGCTCCGGTAAAAGGAGAGGAAATGGCTGGGGCGCACTCGTCGGTATATCGTTTCCATCTCGATTCGCCCATTACTTTCACGAAGTCTCTGCGTGCAACCATCGAACATGGACACGCCAATCATCGCTCGGACAATTTCTATTCCGTGGCGTACTGGTATCAGTCGGAGCCGCACGCCGCTTTCCCCACGTTGCCGCCACTGGAACAGCGCATACCGAAGCTAGTTTTTGTAGGAGGACCGGGGAACTCCAAGTAGTCGCACGATACCGGCGTCGCTCGTTGCCACGCGCCAAATCGACCTCGCCTGTAAACCTTCCTGACGATTTTTCGTCTATAAGTGAGAGGGCGCGCACGATTGCTCCTCCAATATCCAACCCCATGTTCTGGAGATCGATCCCATCCATGAAGATGCTGCCAGTTGTCACCATCGTTGCCGTAGTCTGGCTTGCGACGTCTCCCGTGTCTGTCCTTGGCCAGCCGAAGGCGACTGCCGAGTCTGCTGTCCAGATACCCTCGACCCCCGTGGGAAAGCTGCTTTCCCAGTGGCTAGAGACTTTTAACTCCGGAGACAAGGACACGATCCAGAAATTCCAGGCTGAACATCTGGACCCAGCAGAAGTCAAAGATCCTGCGCGGCGTCTGGGCAGGGAAATGGGGCTGCGCCAGCAAACGGGCGGATTTGAGCTTGAAAAAATCGAAAGCTCCACTGACCGGAAAATTACTGGCATCGTCAAAGAGCAGAATTCCGACAGGCGCGCCCGCATCATGGTCGCTGTGTCCGACTCAAATCCGCAATGGATCGGGGATTTTGACGTCCAACTCGTCGGAGGCCCGCCACAAGCGCAGGGCCCGCCTCCTGCGAAAGTGCCGGTCGATCAGCTCACCAAAGACGTCGATGGCAAGCTGACCGAACTAGCCGCCGCCGATAAATTTTCCGGTGCGGCATTGCTGGCAAAAGACGGAAAAATAATCTGGCAAAAAGCCTACGGCCTCGCCAACCGCGAAGCTCAAGTCGCCAACACCGTCGATACACGCTTCCGTCTCGGTTCGATGAACAAGATGTTTACGGCGGTCGCGATCGCGCAGCTGGTGCAACAGGGCAAACTCAAGTTCACCGACACGCTGGCGCATGCGCTTCCCGACTATCCCAACAAAGATGTCGCCAACAAGATCACGGTTGAGCAAATGCTCACGCACACTTCGGGCCTGGGCGATTTCTTCACTCCGGAATTCGACCAGAAAAAGGATTCGCTCCACGAGTTGAAGGACTACCTCCCCCTCTTCGTCAACAAGCCACTTGATTTCGAGCCCGGCAAGGACTGGCGTTACAGCAACGCCGGTTTTCTGGTGCTTGGCCTAATCATCGAGAAAGTCTCTGGCGAGAGCTACTACGATTACGTCAAGAAGCACATCTACGACGTCGCGGGGATGAAGGATTCGGGCAGCCCTCCGCCGACTGAGAAAGTTGCAAACCTGGCCGTGGGCTATACCCGCGGCGGTGATGAAGGTGAGGACGACCCAAAGGGACCGCTCAGACCGAACACTGGTTCGCTGCCCTGGCGAGGAAGTTCAGCGGGCGGCGGAGACTCCACCGTTGGCGATCTGCTGAAGTTCGACCAGGCGTTGCGAAGCAACCGTTTGCTATCGCCCGAGATGACTCGCCTCGTCACGACTGGCAAGGTTCATCCCCCGCAAATGCCGGAAGGCACACAATACGCTTATGGATTTGGAGAAAAAGTTGTCGACGGCAAGCGCGTGGTCGGCCACAACGGCGGCGCGCCCGGAATGAATGCCGAACTGGACATGCACCTGGATACCGGCTATACCGTCGTCGTGCTCGCCAATCGCGATCCCAGTGTGGCCGTGGATTGGGCGCGGTATATCACGGCGCGCCTGCCTTGACGGCTGCCTCAGGTTCATCTCCGTGCTGGCGAAACTCCTAACCACGGGGGTCACAGAGGACACGGAGAAAACCTGTCGCATTTCCCCGTGTCCTCTGTGCTCCCCGTGGTCAAGAAGTTGATCTCTCTGAGGACGAATCCTATGTCTGGTGGGAAAAACTCAAGGAAGGGCACACGTACAAATAGAGAGTCCCGAGGTGGTGTTGGAATCATTCGTCTCGGCCAGTAGCTCGCGTTTAGACCCTTGCTGACCTCACTCGCAAAGCACCTTTGCAGGTTAACTTCGCGGCGATCTTGCTCGGGCTCCGGGCTCACCGCCAACCGGATAAACCAATCCAACGCCTCGGGACTCTATCCTGCCTTCGACATGGGCTCTTGTTCGCCTCGACCAGCGCTTAGCTATAGACCCTTGCTCGCCCTCTTCAACTCACCTTGCGGTTATTGAAGTGACTTCGCTTGAGCCCCGGACGCTGCACCAACCGGGAAAACTTCAGAACGTGTCAAAGAACGATTA
>JACPYL010000028.1 GCA_016196065.1 Acidobacteriota bacterium
GCTTTTTTACGGCTGGAAACTCGAAGAGTTCCGAGTTGCAAACTGTGCCCGTCGCAGCGGTGTGTTTCGCATTCATTTCAACCCAATAGACATTGGGTCGAGAACACCGTTGCGACTTTTTCAACGAAATTTTCGGGCTAAACCGCGCCGCGCTGCCGATTCCGTCAGTGATGCCACCCGCAGTGGCCGATCCAGCGAGGGTGCTAACTGTTCCATCGGGTGCAATTTTACGAACAGTCGTATTGCCTTCCTCGGCCACGTAAAGATTCCCTTGTTTGTCAAAGACCAGATCGGATGGGTACTTAAAAAGCGCACTGCCTGCCGCCCCGTCCTGGCTGCCGTCGATGCCGGCCTGTCCGGCAAAAGTGCTTACCGTGCCGTCGGGTGTAATTTTCCGAATCGTGTGATTGAAGGCGTCGCTGACATACACGTTATCCGCGCTATCCAGTGTGACGTATCGGGGGTGATTGAACCGGGCGGCGCTGCCGACTCCATCAACCGAACCGGTTGCGCCAACCATCCCGGCCAGGGTCGTAAATGTGTAAATACCATTGGTGCTCCCGTTGCCCGCGCCCGCCTGCACTATGGAGTAATTCAAGCCGGCGATCACCAGCGTTGCTGCGCGTGCCGCTGTCGATGGATTGGCTGCTACCGTGTAGTTGATGATGCCATTGCTAGAGCCGCTGCCCGGTGATGTGAGCGTGATCCACGCGCTTGAATTGACCACGTTCCAAGAACAGCCATTGGTTGAGCTGATTGAGAAGCTGCCATTTCCACCGGTAGCACCAAACGCGGCGGTGTTTGCCGACAACGAAATGTTGCACGCCGGTTGGACGGTTAGATTGGCCACCGTGCTCGCGACCGCACCGACCGCGTTACCGACCACCACGTAGTACGCACCGGCATCCCCGGCCTGAATATTGTTCAACGTAAGGGAACTGGTGGCTGCGCCAAGATACGGGAGTGTTTTTGAAGAACCATTGGTAAGCGAGCGGCGCGGCACCTGTGGCGGGTGCGGTGAAAGTCACGGACGATCCTGCCCTGACGTTCTGATCCTGCGGTTGTCCAGTAATGGCGGGTGCCGGCACCGTCACGGCGAGGATGCTCGCATTCGGGTTGCTGGTGGTTGGAGAATGTGTGTCCGAGAAGACGAGATTCACATTAGAGTCGATCAGGAATAAGGGGTTGATTTTACGGGAGTTGATCGAGGTTTGAAATTCAGCGATTCAGGCGGCGGCTCCGTGTCGGCAGGTCCATCGGTAATTGTGGAGCGTGCAGCCGATCTCCATCACGGCATCCACCATTCCTTGGCGCCGGTTGCGAAATTCATCCCGCAGGATGCATGCGCAGGCGCTTCACACTGGCCAGGGTGTGTTCCACCACCACCCGCGCCCGCGCCAACAGCCGGTTGAACGCGCGCCGCTGCCAGTGCCGCTTGCGTCCCTTGGGTTTCTTCCACGGCGTGATCAGCGTGGCCGCGCCCGGATCCAGTCCGGCAAATCCGCGGTCGCCCAGCACCGTCAC
>JACPYL010000029.1 GCA_016196065.1 Acidobacteriota bacterium
ACCGCGGCGCGCTCGGGCTTCGCCCTTGCGCTCGGTAGACGGCGCGGCGCTCCGCGCCTGCCTACGGCCTCAAAAGTAGTTGTCGTTGATGGGGAAGTGTAATTGTCGCTGACCGGTAGAGGTAGTTGACGCCAGACAGTCGTGAGCACGGAAGGAAACGGCCTGGGAAGAACCAGGTCAGGTGACTGGCAAGAAGAGGACCGCAAGGGAACCACTGATGACATGTCGAAAGCGTAGGGACGATGTCGAAACCGCGGGGGTGTCGTTAACGCGGGACGAGCTTCGGCGATGCCTGTTTACGGACCGAAGCGGCATCCGGCATTGAGGTGGCCTGAGCTTGGCAGGGGCGATCAGGCGGAACGTGGGAACCTGGGACACCGATGCGAACGGAGAAGCCGCAAGTGGAAGAACCACGAGGGTGAGAGTACGGAAGCGGAGCCCAGGGGCGGAACAACCCGTAGTAGCGATGAAGTCCCCGAAAGGGGATGGAGCCAAGGGGTTGTGTTATGGAGCCAAATTCAATGAGCCAACCAGAAATGGGAGGAGCCGATGAGTGAGGCAAAGCCGTTCAGTATTTCCAAGTGGGAGGTCTGGGAGGCATAGAAGCGAGTAAAAGCGAACCAGGGAGCGGCAGGGGTCGACGAACAGACGATCGGGGACTTCGAAAGGAACCTGAAGGGGAACCTGTACAAGATCTGGAATCGGATGTCGTCGGGCAGTTACTTTCCGCCGCCGGTGCGTGCGGTGAAGATACCGAAAGCAAACGGTGGGGAGAGAAAGCTGAGTATACCGACTGTGTCAGATCGGATTGCGCAGCAGGTGGTGAAGTCGAGACTGGAGCCGGCGGTGGACCCGCTGTTCCATCCGGATTCCTACGGGTATCGACCGGGGAAATCGGCGCTGGATGCAGTGGGGCAAGCGCGGCAGCGATGCTGGCGCTATGACGGGATTTTAGATCTGGACATCAAGGGTTTCTTCGACAACATCCCGCAAGATCTTCTGATACGGGCGGTGAAGAAGCACGCCAGGGAACCGTGGATGGTTCTCTATATCGAACGCTGGCTGAAAGCGCCCGTGCAAGAAGAGGACGGCCAGTTGGTCCCGCGTGAGAAAGGCACCCCACAAGGTGGTGTCATGAGCCCTTTGCTAGCCAATCTGTTTCTGCATTACGCATTGGATCGATGGATGGCGACGCGCTATCGGCAGTTGCCGTTTGAGCGTTTCGCCGATGATGCCATCGTGCACTGCAGAACGGAGCAGCAGGCCCAGGAGATTCGGGCGGCAATAGCCACTCGCTTGAACGACTGTGGGTTGGAACTTCATCCGGAGAAGACGAAGGTTGTCTATTGCAAAGATGATGATCGGCGGGGGATGTACCCGAACGAGAAGTTCGATATTCTTGGCTATACGTTTCGGCCACGGAGATCGAAGAATCGGCGCGGGAAGTACTTCGTCAACTTCACGCCCGCAGTTTCCGACAAGGCGGTGAAAACACTTCGCAAGGAGATTCGAAGCTGGAATCTGCATCTACGCAGTGACAAGTCGATCGAAGATCTGTCGCGGATGTTCAACCCGATCATTCGAGGCTGGCTCCAGTATTACGGGCGTTTTTACCGGTCGGCGCTCTATCCGCCGATGCGGCAACTGGATCGATCATTGGCCCGGTGGGCTCACCGGAAATACAAGAAGTTGCACGGGCATTTGCGCAGAGCGACACACTGGGTCGCGCGTATCTCGAGACGCGATCCGAACTTGTGGGCGCACTGGCAGTTGGGCGTGCGGCGTGGTTCCATGGCGGGAGCCGTGTGAGTCGAGAGGCTCAAGCACGGTTCTGAGAGAGGCTCGGGGTGAGACTCCCCGGGCCTACTCACCCGGTGCTGGGGTTCGAGCACCGGGCGGAAGCGGAAGCATTCCTGGAGCAGTTGCGGGAGCGGATGCGGAAGTTCGGGCTGGAGCTACACCCGGAGAAGACGCGACGGATCGAGTTCGGGCGATTCGCGGAGGAAGACCGGAAGCGGAGAGGAGAAGGCAAACCTGAGACCTTCGATTTTCTGGGATTCACGCACAGTTGCGGGAAGACCTGGAAGGGCAACTGGTTCACGATTCGACGGCAGACCGTGAAGAAGCGACTGCGGGGCAAACTGCAGGCAGTCAAGCAGGAGCTCCGGAAGCGCTGGCATAAGCGGGTGGCGGAGAACGGCGAGTGGTTGCGGTCGGTGGTGCAGGGCTACTTCAACTATCACGCGGTACCGGGAAACTTCGTAGCCCTACGGACGTTCGGACGGGAGGTGGCCCGCATGTGGTTGACGGCGCTCCGGCGGCGCAGCCAGCGGGACCACTACTCGTGGGAACGCTTCCGGCCGATTGTGGGTCGTTACTTGCCTTTGCCGCGGATTCTACATCCCCTGCCTGGGTTTCGCTTCGACGCCATCCACCCGAGGTAGGAGCCGTATGCGCTAAAGTGCGCTCGTACGGATCTGTGCGGGGGGCGTCCGGCAACGGGCGTCCCTACCGCGACTTTTCGCCGATAGGGGTTGGGCATCGGTGACGGGTGCGGGGCTCCGAGGGGATTTTTCGGAACAACGCAGATACACGCCGATGGTGCCGAAAGTGGCATCTGTCGTAGGCAGGTGCCGACGTTCGGCGGAGGATCAGGGGTTATGAGCGCGTTTACGGCACTGATCGACGACGTAGGAAGTGTACAGATCGGCGCCACGGACGGAGATCCCGCTGTGCTGGAGGCGGGAGATGAGGTCCTGGCCGAAGAGATCCACCACCTGGACGTCGCGAAGGGACACGATAACGCGGGCTCCGTCCGCCAATGCCTGCTTGCAGTAGCGTTCGATTAAGGCGGCGCACTCGGTGCACAGACTGCCATCGACAATCAGCTCCAGCCGGCCGCGGACGTGATTCGTAGTGATGCGAAACATGGCGATTCCGTCTGCCGGAGAGAGTGCATTTGGCGTTCCATCCTGAACCTGCGGCCGGGGCGCGGCTATAGCTTCTCGTAGGCGATGAGGTCGTCGAGTTTCTTCT